>NZ_JBEBVH010000163.1:0-9133 GCF_040392825.1 Pseudopedobacter sp. | reverse complement strand
TTTTAATAATTACTACACTTAAAAATTTTAAAAAAAAAAAAGCGACATTATATATAAAGTCGCTTTTTTTAATGATGATATTTTTTTATTTTATGAAGTGTTTTAATTGAATGATTTCGTGTTCATTCAAGAATCTCCATTTTCCTCGTGGCAGATCTTTTTTGGTAAGATTAGCGTAGATAACGCGGTCAAGTTTGTCGACTTCATAGCCGAGACTCTCAAAAATTCTTCTGACAATTCTGTTCTTACCGCTATGAATCTGGATTCCAATCTCTCTTTTTGATCCTCCAGCTACATAGCTAACAGCATCGGGTTTTATAAAACCATCTTCCAGTTCGACACCAAAAGCAATTTTATTGAAATCTCCCTGAGTAAGGTTTTTATTTAGCTCTACGTTGTAGATTTTAGTCACATTATTTCTTGGGTGAGATAACTTTTCAGCTAAATCGCCGTCATTAGTTAACAGCAATAATCCAGTAGTATTCCGGTCTAAACGTCCTACAGGGTAAATCCTTTCGGTAGTGGCATTTTTTACCAATTCCATTACGGTTTTCCTTTCCTGAGGATCTTCGGTTGTTGTAATAAAGTCTTTTGGTTTATTCAATAATACGTAAACCATTTTTTCCCTTTTCAGTATTTCCCCATTATACTTAACTTTATCTGTAGCCGGATTTACTTTTGCACCCAATTCCGAAACAACAACATCATTCACGGTAATTAAGCCGGCAGTAATTAAATCATCGGCTTTTCTTCTGGAGCATATTCCCGAATTTGCAATATATCTGTTTAGTCTAATGGAGTCCGATTCCGTAGGTGCCGGAGCATTGCTGTTCGCATTTTTACGGGATCTTAATCTAACTTGTTGATTTTTTTGTCCTCTTTCCTCGTCGGATTTTTCAAAAGATCTATCACGGGCCTCGTAAGATTTTCTGGCTGTTTTCTTAAAACCACCATCTCCATGTCTGTAAGGTTTATCCCTGTCCGGATTCCTGGAATCTTGATTGTATTTTCTCGGTTCCCATTTTTTCTCTTCGCCAAAATTGGTACTTTCATTCCCATACGCTCTCTTGTTGCCAAATGAGCCTTCTTTTTTGGGTTTGAATGATTTTGGCTTATCATCAAAACTTCTTCTTTTTTCAGAAAAATTACTGTCTCTTTCAAAGTCATTATTTCTTCCTCTGTATGGCTTGTCAGAGTTTTCTTTTCTGAACGATTTCTTGCCCATATTACCGGACTTGTCGTCGCGACTTTTCCTATTTCTATCGAATGGCATCTTAAAATTTTTAAATGAAATTTGTAATCTGCAAAGGTATAGAAAATCTACCATTGTTTGATTTTTAAGGCCAGATTTTTACGTTTAAAAAAAGTGGTTTTAAGGTAGTTTAAACGGGGTGTTTTTGTAACTATTTGATTATCTGATAAATATTTGTTATGTTTGCGAACTTTTTTGGCTAAATGGTGTTAAAACAAGAATTATGATTAAAAAAAGCGTAGTTACTTGTGGCCTGATGTTGATAGTTTGTTTAGGCATAAAAATGTTAGGTTACAGTTACTCTACAGACCATGTAAGAACAGGTAATGTTGTTACAGAAGTTAAAGTAGAGGATGTTCCAAAAAAGGAAGAAAGCTTATTCAGTTTTGCAGATGAGATTGTTCCTTTAGGTGATGAAAAAATTGAGCGCAAATTGAAAAGAGCCTTGAGGGCAAATTCTTTTTCAAAACGGCAAACGCTGAAATTGCATTACAGAGCCCATCAGTTTTTTCCTATTATTGAGCCTATTCTTGCAGAATATGGTATTCCCGAAGACTTCAAGTATATTCCGCTGGTAGAAACAGAGTTTCGTCATGGACTTACTTCCAAAAAAGGGGCTTCTGGAGTCTGGCAGTTTATGCCGCAAACAGCAAGGATGTATGGTTTGAAAGTGAATTCAGAGGTAGATCAAAGGCATAATGTACGCCTGGCTACCGTTGCTGCGGCAAAGTATTTAAGAGATTTGTACAGCATATTTAATAGCTGGACACTGGTAGCGGCGGCTTATAACGTTGGTGAGGGAAGTTTGAAAAAATCTATTTACAGCCAAAAAGAAGATAATTACTTCCACTTAAAACTGAATAGAGAAACGGGAATTTACGTTTACAGTTTAGTTTCTATGAAGGAAGTAATAGAGAATCCCACCAAGTATGGTTATAAGATTAGCCAGCCAAGAAAGCTAATGGCTTATCAGCCAAACTAAGTTAAAAAGCGAGCAGGAACCCTGCTCGCTTTTTTGTTGAGTTTATTTAAAATAAATCTAAATAAGTTTAAATGTTTTTTACATTTGCATCGATTTAGATTAATTATAAATAATAACAATGAATATAAAGCTTAGTTTGGTTTTAATTACCCAATTGATAAGTCTGAGTCTCCTGGCTCAAAGTCCTAAAGGCTCTTTATCCGGTAGCGTCACAGGGAAAGATGGGGCACCTGTTTCTACAGCAACGATAATACTCAAAGAATTAAACAAAAGCATTCCGGTTGACACAAGAGGCAATTTTAGTATAGACGGATTAGAACCAGGTACATATACCTTAATTCTAAAAGCGTTAGGGACTAAACCGCAGGAAAAAACTGTTTCTGTAAAAGCAGATAAAAATAACAGTATAAGTTTTAAATCTGTAGATCATATATCTGAGCTTAGTCAGGTAACAGTAACGTCATATAATACAATAAACGATAAAGCTACGGAAGTTGGCAAAAGTGGAATAAGTGCAAAAGATTTACCTCAAAGTATTCAGATTATAGGCACTCAGGCCATTCAGGATCAGCAAATGAATCGCTTAAGCGATGTGATGAAAAACGTGAATGGCGTTGCTCTTGGTGCAATGAGGGGTGCCGTAACCGAGAATTTTTATGCCAGAGGATATAGCCTGGGAACCAATAATATTTTTAAGAACGGGATGAGAACCAATACCGGAACTTTGCCGGAAGCAAGTACATTAGAATCTGTAGAAGTGCTAAAAGGTAGTGCAGCTTTATTATACGGCGGTGTTACTGGCGGTGCGGTAGTAAATATGGTAACTAAAAAGCCTAAGTTTACAAACGGAGGTGAAGTTTCTTTCAGAACAGGGAGTTACGATTTTTACAAACCGACAGTTGATGTTTATGGACCAATCTCCAAAGATTTAGCATTTAGGGTTATCGGTACTTACGAAGATGCAGGTAGTTTTAGAAATAATGTAACTACAAACAGAATTTACGTTAACCCATCTTTACTATATAATATAGGAACTAAAACAGAAGTTTTATTACAAGGAGATTATTTGAAAAGTGATTATACTCCAGACTTTGGAATAGGTTCTGTTGATGGTAAAATTAATAAGTCTGTAGGGCGAAACACTTTTATTAATACTCCTTGGGCATATAATAAAACGGACCAGGTAACTACCCAATTAAATGTAAACCATAAATTTAATGACATTTGGAAATTAAATGTTGCGGCAGGTTTACAATCTTATGATAGAAATTATTTCGGTGCCGAGCGTATTCAAGCTAATAAAGATGGTGATGCGCCAAGAAACCTTAATCGTTCTGAAACAAATGAATATACATTCAATGAACAAATAAACCTGACAGGAAGCCTTTTAACAGGGAAAATCAAACATACTGTTCTGGTTGGCGCAGATGCAGATCAATCAAATACAGATGCTTACACTTTTAATATTGTAGGGGGAGCTGCTTATGATAAAATTAATGTGTTTGATTTCGGTAAATATAGTTTAAGAACGGATATGCCCGAGACAGCTTATTCAACAAGAACAAATACACCAATATATAGATATGGCGTTTTTGTTCAGGATATGGTTGCTTTAACCGACAAATTTAAAGTCTTGGCAGGTATTCGCTGGACATACCAAAGAACCCCGGAAAGTGAGATTTATGACTATTCTACCAACGAGACCACAATTAAGCAAAACTTAACCGAAGATAAGAGACCTTTAGGTGCTAAAGTAGACAAAGCTTTCTCCCCGAAATTCGGATTGATTTATCAACCACTTACCAATACAAGTGTGTATGTGAGCTATTCAAACAACTTCACTTCGAATTCTGGTTATGATACTAATTTTGCTCCAATGGGGCCATCTATTATAGACCAGTACGAAGCGGGGATCAAAAATGACTTTTTTGGAGGTAGGTTCTCTGCAAATTTAACCTGGTATAGAATAGAGAATAACCGTTTCGCTCAGGCTATTGCTATAGCAGATGGTAGTATTCCGGATGCAAATATGAAAGAGTTTACAGGCAAAACAGCCAGTGATGGTATAGAACTGGACTTAACAGGAAATATTGTTAAAGGTTTAAACTTTATGGCAGGTTATGCTTACAACTTTATGCGCTATACTAAAACATTAGAAACAACAGGATCTGTTGAAGGCGTGAGGCTGGTTGGTACCACAAAACATACCGGAAATGGTACCGTTTTCTATACCTTTCAGGATGGAAAAGCTAAAGGATTGAAGTTAGGTGCGTCAGCTTTTTATACAGGTAAACGTAATGCCGGTTGGAACAATACAAAGAATGGAGCAACAGACAGATTAATTCCTTTAAATGGTTTCACAACTTTTGATTTCTCTGCAGGATATACATTCAAAAAGATCAGTATTCTTGCAAAAGTATCTAACATTACCAATGAGTTTAACTATTACGTCCATGAGAACTACAGCGTAAATCCAATTGCGCCACGCCAGTTTATAACAACTTTAGGATATAAGTTTTAAAAAAACTTCACATAAATTGTTTTGCCTTAAAGCAGAAACAAAAAAGCCGGTAAAATCAATTGTTTGATAGTTATCGGCTTTTTTCTGTTAATAATGCGCATACTTTTGATGAGTTAGGGAATCAATATATCAAAAAATACAATCTGGAATAATCTGCTATTTAGTATCTTGTGCTGTAAAAACACTCTTGTTCTATTTATTCATACATGAAGATTACACATACCGAAATTTATAGGCTGAGCATCAAAATGGAGCCTTTTGCCATTGCTACCGGAACAATGGATTATGCACAGAACGTTTACATTCGTTTATATACTGATGCAGGGATTTACGGAGTTGGCGAGTGTTCGGCTTTTCCGTTCATAGTAGGAGAAACACAGGATACGTGTATTACGGTAGCTAAAGATTTTGCCAAATTATGGAAAGGAAAAAATGCATCCGATATAAATTCAAGGATGCAGGAACTAAATCAGGCAATAGCAGGTAATACAACTATCAAAAGTGCATTTGATATGGCACTTTACGATCTGAATGCAAAATCGGCAAATATGCCTTTGTATAAGTATCTTGGAGGCGAGAAAAAATCAATAGAGACTGATATAACCATTGGTATTGCCAGTGCTGAGGAAATGGTTAATAAAGCGCTGGAGTTTCAGAGCAATGGAGCTAAATGCTTAAAAATTAAATTAGGAAAAGACGCAAAGCAGGATATCGAACGCATCGCAAAAATAAGAGAAGCGGTAGGTAATGCTATGATTCTTCGATTGGATGCCAACCAAGGTTGGGGATTTGAAGATGCAGTATTTGCTTTGAATAATATGGAGCCCTATGATATCCAGTTTTGTGAACAACCTATGCGTTCATGGAATGATGATTTGCTACCAGAACTCAGGAAACGAACATCAATAAAAATTATGGCTGATGAAAGCTGTTATAATCATCATGATGCCAGAAGGCTGATTGCGACCGGGGCTTGCGATTGTATTAATATCAAATTGGTAAAATCTGGAGGATTAGCCGAAGCCATCCGTATTCATGATATAACCGAACAGGCCAATGTACCTTGTATGATAGGTGGAATGTTAGAAACCAGACTTGCCCTAAGTGCGAAACTCCACTTTGCATATGCAAATCCAAATATAAAATATTACGATATGGACACTTGTTTAATTGGACATTTGGAAGATCCGGTTATTGGAGGAGCCAGATATGAAGGATACTTTTTAGATATTGACGACGTACCCGGTATTGGTGCGGATATAGATGAAGCATATTTACGAAACTGCGAAATGATTAGTATTTCATAAGTAAAGATAAGATGACATAAAATCAATGCATTGCATGAAATCGTAAGGCCTTTTTTTGCTAATTTTGCACTTTGTTTAAGAAAACGATAGCCTTTATAAGGCAGAAAGCTTTTTATGAGTAAGAAACCAATCGATCTGGGCGAGCAAAAAGATGTAGAGGTATACGGTGCGAGAGTCCATAATTTAAAGAATATAGATGTGTCATTTCCCAGAAACCAACTGGTGGTTATCACAGGACTTAGTGGTTCGGGAAAATCTTCTTTAGCTTTCGATACAATTTATGCCGAGGGGCAACGCCGGTATATGGAAACATTCTCTGCCTACTCCCGCCAGTTTATGGGAGGTATGGAAAGACCAGATGTCGACAAAATTTCCGGTTTAAGCCCGGTTATTGCCATCGAGCAGAAAACTACTTCTAAAAACCCAAGATCTACGGTTGGTACCATCACCGAAATATACGATTTCATGCGCTTACTCTTTGCCCGTGTCGCAGATGCTTATTCGTACAACACAGGCGAGTTGATGGTGAAAATGTCCGAAGATCAAATCCTGAGCAAAATCCTGGATCAGTTTGACGGTAAACCTATCAACATTTTAGCTCCGGTTGTTAAAGGGAGAAAGGGACATTACAGGGAACTTTTCGAGCAAATTAGAAAGCAAGGATATCTAAAAGTTCGTGTAGATGGAGAGATTGTTGATGTTACTCCAAAAATGCAGGTGGACAGATATAAAATCCACGATATAGAAATTGTTGTAGACAGACTGATTGTTAGTCAGGATGATAAAAAGCGTATCTATTCATCTGTTCAGGATGCACTTAAAACAGCCAAGGGTATCATAAAAATATCCGATAAAGAAAACAATGTTTATCATTTCTCTAAATACCTCATGTGTCCAACAACCGGTATTTCTTATGATGAGCCACAACCGAATACGTTTTCTTTTAATTCACCCTACGGAGCCTGCCCCGAGTGTGATGGTTTAGGATATGTATTTGATATAGACGTGGAATCGGTTATTCCGAATAGAAAGCTGAGCATCCTTAACGGGGCTTTGGCTCCTCTTGGAGAATATCGCGAAAACTGGATCTTCCAGGTTATTAAAGCACTTTCTAAAAAATATAGTTTTTCACTTTCTCAACCTATAGAAAAGTTGAGCGAGGAAGCTCTGAACATTTTATTGCATGGTACAGATGAATTGGTGACGGTTCCTGTTGCTTACAATAAATGGAACGTAGAAAACTATCAAATTGAATTTGATGGTATTATAAAGCTTCTGGAGGAACAGAATGAAAAAAAAGGTGAAACGATGGATCTGGAAGGCTATCGGATAACCAAAACTTGTCCGGTATGTGAAGGGGCAAGATTGAAAAAAGAATCTCTCCATTTTAAAGTCGATCATAAAAATATTTTTGAATTGGCATCAATGGATATCAAAAAATTATACCATTGGTTTGATCAAATAGAGGATAGACTGAACGAAAGACAAAACATCATCGCTAAGGAGATTATTAAGGAAATTCGCTCCAGAATAAGTTTCTTATTGGATGTAGGACTGGAGTATCTTACTTTAGACAGGACGGCAAGAACGTTATCGGGAGGGGAAGCACAACGTATTCGTCTGGCAACACAAATTGGTTCGCAGCTGATGAATGTCATGTATATTTTAGACGAGCCTTCTATAGGCCTTCACCAGCGTGATAACGACAGACTAATAAAAGCCTTAAAAGATTTACGTGACTTAAGTAACACGGTTTTGGTGGTAGAACATGATAAAGACATGATTCTGGAAGCCGACTATGTAATAGATATGGGACCTTCTGCTGGCGTAAATGGAGGGAAAGTTGTTGCTGAAGGTACGCCAAAAGAAATTTTGCAAAAACATACACTTACGGCTTCTTATCTGAATGGAGAAAAAGGTATAGATATTCCCGAAAAAAGGAGAGCAGGTAATGGCAAAGTCTTATCGTTAAAAGGTGCAACAGGCAATAACCTGAAAAATGTAAGCGTCGACTTTCCTTTAGGAAAATTGATCTGTGTTACCGGAGTTTCTGGCAGTGGAAAATCAACGCTGATCGGAGAAACTTTATATCCGATATTAAATAAACACTTCTTTAGAGCCAAAAAACAAGCCATGCCTTACAAATCTGTGGAAGGTTTAGCGCATATTGATAAAGTTATCGAGATAGATCAAAGCCCTATAGGCAGAACACCACGTTCAAATCCATCGACATATACAGGTGTGTTTTCTGATATCAGGAATCTTTTTGTTGCCTTGCCAGAATCACAGATCAGAGGTTATAAGCCCGGGCGTTTTTCTTTCAACGTTAAGGGTGGAAGATGCGAAACTTGCCAGGGAGCTGGAATGAAAGTGATTGAAATGAACTTTTTACCAGATGTTCAGGTACCTTGCGAATCTTGTAGTGGAAAACGCTATAACCGGGAAACTTTAGAAGTTCGCTATCGTGGAAAATCTATTAGTGATGTTTTGGATATGAGTATCGAGGATGCGGTAAACTTCTTCGAGAACATTCCTTCTATATATCGTAAAATTAAGACATTAAAAGATGTGGGTTTAGGATATATCACTTTAGGGCAAGCTTCCACAACTTTATCAGGAGGTGAAGCACAGCGTGTAAAACTGGCGACCGAACTTTCAAAAAAAGATACAGGAAATACTTTTTATATTCTGGATGAACCTACGACGGGACTACATTTCGAAGATATCCATGTGCTACTGGGAGTTATCAATCTTCTGGTAGATAAAGGAAATACGGTTTTAATTATAGAACACAATCTGGATGTAATTAAAGTGGCAGACCATGTTATTGACTTAGGTCCGGAAGGCGGTTCTGGTGGCGGAAAGATAGTCTTTACAGGAACACCGGAAGGCCTGGCAAGTTGTAAGGATAGCTTTACAGGGAAGTTTCTAAAGAAAGAAATGAATTAATACATTGGTTCATTAGTCATTAATTCTTTGGTTTTTAGTATGCAAACAATGAGGTTGAGTCCTCGAAGCATTATTAATTAACAATTCTCTGCAAGCGTTTACTATTCGAGATGTTAGCTTAA
>NZ_JBEBVH010000162.1:0-9146 GCF_040392825.1 Pseudopedobacter sp. | reverse complement strand
GCCGATTTTATTTCTTTTTGCTTATAGATATAAGAAAAAGCAAGCAAGATAAATCCAGTGAGTGCAATATTGAACTGAAAGCTAAAAAGGGAGGTTAACGTCTCATGTGCACATATCCATGCAATAATAACACGGTTGTTCATACTTAAAGGCAGACTAAATATGCCCCAAAGTAATACAGATACATTAGCAACATTCCATAGAATTGTACCAGCACTGTCCGGCAATAAAGCAAAAGGTGCTATTAATAACGAAAATATTGGACCATAATGGTTCGTGTCTCCATATTCGGGATAAGCGCTGTAAAGATTCTGGAAATTTACAGAATGCCAATAAACATGTTTGAAAATAAGATAATTATTAAAACTACCTTTAGCATATTGTTTAATGGCAGCAATAACAGCCAATACGAGATAAAGCAGAATTACATTTCGTTTATTCAGAAAGAAATTAGCAAGTCCTCTTTTTAATGCAGAGACGTTCATTTAGATTTAGTAATAAAACCAAAGATATATAATTTCTTATACAGATAAGATTTTAGAAAATTTATAGTGATTTAAACTATATTTCCCATCTTTTCAGAATAAAAAATCAGAATTCACTTTCTTGACCTTGCCCTAAATTTAGTTCTGTCTAAACGGGGTGGATTATTTTCTGGAAAATCATAGGCAATACTGTTTAGGTAATTAGCAATACGCAGTCTTTCCTGCCATGTCAATTTTTTATAATAAGAGGCATGATTAGCAGCTTCGGTTGCGCTTTGCGCCTTAAATTGAGTTCTGTCTAAGCGATATGATGCCATACGCAAATATAAACAAAAACCGCTTAGAAAATTTTCATCTCCAAGCGGTTTCCCTTTTATGCTTTTCGCTTTCGGCTTTAAGCCTTCAGCATTTTACAGTTTTCTTTTAATCTCTACTTGTTCAAACGCTTCCACAATATCTCCAACCTGAATATCATTGAATCCTTTAATGTTCAAACCACACTCGTAACCACGGTTAACCTCTTTAACATCATCTTTGAAACGTTTTAAAGATTCCAAAGTACCTGTATGGATTACTACACCATCACGAATGATACGGATTTCATTGTTTCTATGAATTGTGCCTTCAAGAACCATACATCCGGCAATTGTACCCACTTTAGATATTTTGAAGGTCTCACGAATCTCAACATTAGCCACAATTTTCTCTTCGAATTCCGGAGCCAACATACCTTCCATTGCCGCCTTGATCTCTTCAATAGCTTTATAGATTACAGAATATAGTCTGATATCGATTTGCTCATTTTCAGCAAGCTTTCTTGCACCAGCAGATGGTCTAACCTGGAAACCGATGATGATTGCATCAGAAGCTGTTGCTAATAACACATCGGATTCAGAAATCTGTCCCACTCCTTTGTGAACTATCTTAACCACAATCTCTTCTGTAGAAAGTTTTTGTAAAGAGTCTGATAACGCTTCAACTGAACCATCCACGTCCCCTTTAATGATAATATTTAACTCTTTAAAGTTTCCGATTGCTAAACGACGACCAATCTCATCTAAAGTTATATGTTTCTGAGTACGTAAACCTTGCTCACGTTGTAATTGTAAGCGTTTATTGGCAATCGTACGCGCTTCAGATTCACTTTCAACAGCGTTAAACCTATCGCCTGCCTGAGGAGCGCCCTGAAAACCAAGTACCTGCACCGGAGTAGAAGGACCTGCCTGTTCTGCTTTTCCTCCTCTTTCGTTAAATAAAGCTTTAACACGACCGCTATAAGAACCAGCTAAAATAGGATCTCCAATTTTTAAAGTTCCCTCTTCTACCAGTACCGTAGCAACGTAACCACGACCTTTATCTAATTGTGCTTCGATAACTGTACCAACAGCTCTTTTATTCGGATTAGCTTTCAGATCCAGAAGTTCTGCTTCCAGCAACACCTTCTCCAACAACTTATCTATATTTAATCCACTCTTCGCTGCAATTTCCTGTGTTTGATATTTACCACCCCACTCCTCTACAAGAATGTTCATTGCTGCCAATTGCTCTCTAATTCTATCTGTATTAGCTCCGGGTTTATCAATTTTATTGAAAGCGAATACTATTGGAAGATTAGCTGCCTGAGCATGGTTAATTGCCTCTATTGTTTGTGGCATCACACTGTCATCCGCAGCAATTACAATAATTGCAACGTCGGTAACTTTCGCTCCCCTTGCTCTCATCGCGGTAAACGCTTCGTGACCAGGAGTATCCAGGAATGTAATTTTTTTACCTCCCTGCACAACTACTTCATAAGCACCAATATGCTGAGTGATACCTCCGGCCTCACCAGAAGTAACGTTAGCCTTTCTCACAAAGTCTAACAAAGAAGTTTTACCGTGGTCAACGTGTCCCATTACAGTAACAATCGGCGCTCTTGGTAACAAATCTTCTTCTCTGTCTTCTTCTACTAAGTTAACTTCTTCTTCCTCTGTACCAACAAATTGAACTTCGTAGCCAAATTCGTCTGCTACAATAGTTAACGTTTCTGCATCTAACCTCTGGTTAATTGACACAAACATTCCCAGGCTCATACAAGTGGAGATAATCTCTGTTACCGAAACATCCATCATATTCGCCAGCTCGTTCGCAGTAACAAATTCTGTTACCTTCAAAACTTTTGATTGTAACTCTTGCTCCAGTGCAGCTTCTTCTGCATGTGCATGTGCTCTATCTCTGTTTTGTCTTCTTAATTTTGATCTCTGAGCAAATTTACTCGATTTTCCAGCACCACTTAAACGAGCTAAGGTTGCTTTAATCTGATCCTGAATTTCTTTTTCTGTAGGCTCTGCCTTTGGTGCAGCCTGATGATGCTGACCACCTTTTTTATGTTGATGATGAGGTCTGTTTCCTCCTCTGTCATTTCTATTTCCTGCATTTGGATGGCCTCCACCTTGCTGATGAGGTCTTGGACCACCTTGTTGTTGTGGATGCTGACCGCCCCCTGCTGGTCTATTGCCTTGCTGTGGATGATTTTCTCCAGGAGCACCAGAAGGCTTACGCTTACGTTTGCGCTTGCTATCACTTGCATTAGGATTAGATGAAGAAGCAACCGGCTGATCTTTTTTCTTATTTACAGGCAGTTGAATTTTACCAATAATCTTTGGCCCGCTTAACTGCTGAGCTTTAGCTCTGATAACTTCATCATCGGCTTTTTCTTCTTCTACAACTGGTTTTTCTTGCTGAACCGGCGGCTTAATCGGTGCTGAAACAGTTGGCTCTTTTTTCTCTTCTTTCTGAATAACAGGTTGTTCTGCAACAGGAGCAACCGGTTCCGGCTTCACAGGCTTTTCAGCAACTTCCACAGGTTTAGCTGGCGGTTCTACAACCTCTGGCTTTTTAAACTCCTGAGGTTTTTCCTCCACTTTTACAGGCTCTTCTGCCTTCGGCTGTTCAACCTCTTTTTTCTCTTCTTCCTTATGATATTGTTTTTTGTCAGGACGAGTTTTAGAATTAAGACTATCCAAGTCGATTTTTCCTACAATTTTCACTCCTGGTGTTGCAGGCTCCTCCTTTTTAACCTCTGTCTCCGTATCTCTCTTTTTGGAAATATCTTCTATTGGCAAGTCTTCTGCACCAACATTTTTAATCAGAATTTCCTTTTCTTCTTTTTCTGTTTGTGTTTTTTCAGGCTGTACGGCCTCTTGTCCGTGATGATGAGGGGCGTCGTCACGACGGATCTTACCAATAACAATGTTCTTGGCTTCCTCTTTAAGGATTTTATCTCCTTGATATTCTTTTAAAAGAGCACTATACATCTCATCGGTAAGCTTTGTATTTGGCTTAGCCTCTATTTTGAAGCCTTTTGTATCCAAAAATTCAGCTATAGTACCAATCCCGATGTTTAGTTCTTTGGCTACTTTTAATATTCCTAACTTTTTGTCTTCTGACATCTAATAAATTTTCTTTCTTTTCTGTATTAAAAACAAATGTACGTTAACTAAATGCAAATCTAAAATTATTCGAACTCAGCTCTCAAAATTCCCAGAATCTCTTCTATGGTTTCTTCTTCAAGATCTGTACGTTTTACCAATTCGTTTACATTAAGTGCCAGTACACTTTTTGCTGTATCCAGACCAACCTTTTTAAGTTCATCTATGATCCAGCCATCAATTTCGTCTGAGAATTCGTCTAAGTCAACATCTTCATCTTCTTCAGAAGCTTCTCTATAAACGTCTATCTCATACCCCGTCAATTTACCGGCCAATTTTATATTATGACCTCCTCTTCCTATTGCTAAAGAAACCTGATCTGGCTTTAAATATACTGCTGCCCGTTTAGTTTCCTCATCTAATTTAATAGAAGAGATTTTTGCTGGTGACAAAGCTCTTTGTATGTATAATGAAATATTATTAGTGAAGTTGATTACATCTATATTTTCATTTTTCAATTCCCTAACAATTCCATGAATACGAGATCCTTTCATACCTACGCAAGCACCCACCGGATCGATACGATCATCGTAAGATTCTACGGCTACCTTTGCTCTCTCTCCCGGTTCTCTTACAATATTTTTAATAGTAATTAAACCATCGAACACCTCTGGAACTTCAAGTTCGAACAAACGTTGCAAAAATGCCGGAGCTGTTCTGGAGATAATGATTTTAGGGTTACTATTCATCATATCTACTTTTAACACTACCGCTCTTACAGAATCGCCTTTCTTGAAATAGTCAGCTGGAATTTGTTCTGTTTTGGGAAGTATCAACTCGTTTCCTTCATCATCCAGCACCAATGTCTCTTTCTTCCATACCTGATATACTTCTCCTGTAACGATTTCCCCAATTCTATCTTTGTAGTTTTTAAAGATTTCGTCTTTCTCCAATTCTAAAATCTTTGAAACCAAAGTTTGACGAGCTGCTAAAATAGCCCTACGACCAAAACTTTCTAAGGTAATTTGCTCAATAAAATCGTCACCTACTTCCAAGTCCGGATCAATTTTATGGGCATCTGCCAATTCTATTTCCAAATCATCATCTTCAGAAAAACCATCTTCCATTACTGTCCTGGTCCTCCAAATTTCCAAATCTCCATTGTCAGGGTTCACAATAACGTCACAGTTCTCATCTGTACCAAAACGCTTGCGCAACATACTGCGAAACACTTCTTCCAACACACTAATTACTGTTGGTCTGTCGATATTCTTGAAGTCTTTAAACTCCTGAAATGAATCTATTAAATTAATGCTACTCATCTTTTCCTAAGCATTTAAAATTTACTGTTATTTAAATGATATACTAACTTTTGCGCTAGCTATATGCTCTTTTTCTATTGTTGTTTCTATCAATTGTGCTTTTTTACCTTTCTCTTTTACAGCATGAGAAATTACTAAAGCAGTGGGTTCATTTCTTAATAATTTTCCCTCAATTTTGGTTCCATCTGTTTTCTTGATCAACAGATTTCTTCCCACATTTTTCTGAAACTGTCTATCCAGAACAAGAGGAGCTTCTAAACCCGCAGAGCTCACCTCTAAGTTATAAGCATCAGACATCAGGTTTTCTTCCTCTAAATGAAAGCCAACATGCCTGCTAACCATTGCACAATCGTCAATGGAAAGTCCGTTGTCCCCATCCAGTAAAAGTGTGATTTTGTTGTTCTGTACCTTTACTGAAACTATAAACAAGTCTGCTCTGTCCTGTATTTTTTCTTCCGCTAATTCTCTAACTCTTTGTTCTACACTCATCTTTTTCTGAAAAAATAAAAAGAGGGGACAATAGCCCCCTCTCCTTTTATTGCTCACAAAACTAATAAAATATTCTGATTTTTCAAATTAATTATTCCCAAACAATTCGCTATCAGAATATAACTAAAATTACGGTCTGATAATTGTTTGTATCTTTAACAAAACCAAATTCTTAAAATACCATATGAGCTTAATTATTGAAATTTTGTTAATGGGTTTAGCAGTTGCTATAGCTGCTTTTATTGTCCCGGGAACTCAGGTAGACGGATTTTTCTCTGCTATTATTGCAGGATTGCTGATTGGCCTGGCCAATGCTACAGTTGGATTTATATTGAGGATTCTAACTTTCCCTCTTAACATTCTGACTTTAGGTCTGATGTCATTTATCATTAGCGTTTTAATGATCTTGCTGGTAAGCAATATTATGTCCGGCTTCCATGTTTCAGGATTTTTAAGTGCTGTAATTTTCGCTGTTGTTCTGGCGATTATAAAAATGATTTTTGGAGGATTAAGTTCCCGGTCATAAATTAATATTTTAAAGAAAAGTCATAGAGGTACTAATACCATATGACTTTCTTTAATTAGATATTTAAATATCAAAAAGAATTAAATTTAACTCCTATATTTTGAAAATACTTTATTGCCTGCGACTAATAGAATATCACAATGATTGAGGCAACAAATATATTTCGAGCGTTTATTATTGCTCCTTCTGAAGTGTATTTATAATATTCTCAAATTCAAGCACATATTCTTCGTAATACCTTCCAGATCCCGGACCACTAAATCCTGTATGTATTTTACGTACTTTGCCCTTTTTATCCAGAATAATAGTAGTAGGAAAAGCCATAATATGATTAAGCATAGGCAAACTCTTGCTGGGCTCTCCGTCGTCAGCAGTATATCCGGTTATTAAAATAGGATATTTTACACCGAATCTATCTAACATACCTTTTAAGCTTGCTTTTGACTTTTCAAAATCTTTTGTTCGCTCGTAAGCCAATCCCACAATTTCCACTTCTCCTTTTTGTTTATTATAAAAATCGCTCAAAAACGCAGTTTCGTCTATACAATTAGGACACCAGGATCCTAAAATCTGCACAACTACAACCTTATCTTTGAAACGTTTGTCTTTCAGAGATACCGGATTCCCATTAAGGTCTGGAAAAGAGAATTCTATTCTGTCATATCCGGGTTTCAAATAAGTAAGCCTGTATGCGTCATCAAGCTGCACTTTTTCATTCCTCTTTGCGACGAAAGAACGTTTGGAAGAAAATCCGGAATAATGTCTTCCATCCGCCATAGTACTATCATTTAAGATCTTTGCTGTAAAGTACATGGCAAACCCTCCGTCAAAGGTAGACAGCTTTAGTTCATCCCCGTCTACAACGCCATCTAAAAACCGGTAATCACCAGTTCTTGTAAGAAATGTACCCGTAACTTTATTTCCTTCCTGCTTAAATTCTCCAATAGCTTTTACAGAATCTCCATTTTCTTTTATAAAATAGGTTTCCCATCGTCCATCTATGTTAAATTTAGACTTTTCTAACTGCTCTTTAATGCGCCATGCCACATCATGTTGCGCATAAAACTCCATAGCAATATCCTTATTGGGTAAATGTTTTAAATACACCCCTTCTATTCTTCCATCCATTAATGAACCTTTTAATTCAGCATCAAAAAAAGGGAGCTTTATGAATACCGAATCTTCAACTACAGAAACATCATCTACCCGCAACCTTTCTTTACCGTTCAGAATAGTTATGCTGTATTTTCCAAGAGTGTCATTCACCTCAAAATTGAATGGGATTTCTATGTCGGCCTGCGTTAAAACTACACCTCGCCATATACCTGCGGGAAGATTATAGGAAGGCTTATCACATGCATGGATTAAGAATGCCAACGTTAAAAGTAAAAGTGCATTTTTAAGTCTCATAGGAATATTTGTTTTCAGAAAAATTTAGAATTAAGTTGACATTATTTTATGACTTTAGCAAATCTCTTGAAATTACTATTCGTTGTATTTCGGACGTCCCTTCATATATTTGGGTAATTTTTGCATCCCGCATTAAACGTTCCACATGATACTCTTTCACATAACCGTATCCTCCGTGAATCTGAACAGCTTCTAAAGTTGTATTCATTGCAACTTCCGAGGCAAAAAGTTTTGCGATTGCACTGGCTTTTCCGTAAGGCAAATGCTTATCTTTTAACCAGGCTGCTTTATAAACTAACAATTTAGCCGCTTCTATCTGGGTTTCCATATCAGCCAGCTTAAATGCAATAGCCTGATGTTCGCATATTGGTTTGCCAAAAGATTTCCTTTCTTTAGAATAATTGCGAGCTAAATCATATGCCCCGCCTGCAATACCCAAAGCCTGAGCAGCAATACCTATACGTCCTCCATCTAATGTTTCCATCGCCAGCTTAAATCCAAAGCCGTCTTCTCCCAGTCTGTTCTCTTTAGGAACTTTGACGTCAGTAAACATCAACGAATGTGTATCAGAGCTTCTAATTCCCAGTTTATTTTCTTTTGGTCCAATCGAAAAACCATCCATATCCTTTTCAACAATCAAAGCATTAATTCCCTGATGACCTTTGGAAACATCGGTTTGTGCAAAAACAATATAAGTAGATGCCGTTCCTCCATTTGTAATCCAGTTTTTCGTTCCGTTAAGCAAATAATAATCTCCCATGTCTATAGCCGTTGTATGCTGAGATGTTGCATCAGAACCAGCCTCTGGTTCGGAAAGCGCAAATGCTCCCAATTTTTCACCCGTGGCTAAGGGAGTCAGATATTTTCTTTTTTGATTTTCCGTACCATATTTTTCTAATCCGAAACAAACGAGAGAATTGTTCGCCGACATAATTACCGCTGCAGAGGCATCTATTTTAGCCAGTTCTTCTAGAGCAATAGCATAAGAAAGGGTATCTAATCCAGCTCCTCCATATTCCGGATTCACCATCATCCCCATAAACCCCAAATCTCCCATCTTCTTCACAAATTCATAAGGAAAATATTGTTTTTCATCCCGTTCTATTACACCTGGCTTTAACTCTGTCTGGGCAAAATCCCGCGCCGACTGCCTAATCATTTCGTGTTCTTCCGAAAAATTGAAATCCATAACTATTGGCATTTGATGTGTAATATACAGAAAATTACTATGCAAGCATAATTTTTTTTTAAATCAGTGAGCTGGATTTGATTAGTTATATAACGTAGTGCATACATAAATTACGCACTCTAAAAGCCTCTTCTATTAAACGATCATATTTGGTTTATTTTATTAAAAGCAGAATAAAAAATCATACTTGTATACCTTTTTAAGCCATTATATTTAGACCTTCTTCGGGTCAAGTCCACTATGGTAGTGGACTTGACCCGAAGAAGCCCTATACAAGCTATTGATAAAACTGGGGAAATCTGACTTAATTACTCA
>NZ_JBEBVH010000161.1:0-9229 GCF_040392825.1 Pseudopedobacter sp. | reverse complement strand
GGGATTACTAAAATTGCCACTTTAAAATAAATAGCTTCAGCTTCAGCAAAAAAGCCAAACTCCTTTAAAGTTTGGCTTTTTTTATTCTATCGATTGCCAAAAGCATAAGAGAGCAAATTAGCACCCATTTTTAGCGCTTTTTCCCGAGTTTCTGGCGAGTCTTCTTTGTATGTGCCCAAATCTTCCCATCCATTTCCTAAATCGCATTCATAGCTGTAAAAACAGATTAAACGCCCTTGATAAATGAGCCCAAATCCTTGTGGTCTTTTATTATCGTGTTCGTGTATTTTGGGAAGACCGTTAGGGAATTTGAATTTCTGATTATAAACCGGATGTGAAACCGGCAATTCCTGAAACTCAAGTTCGGGAAAAACCTTTTTCATTTGAGGGCGGATAAATTGATCTAAGCCATAATTATCGTCTATATGTAAAAATCCACCAGCAAGTAAATAGTTTCTCAAGTTCTTCGCTTCTGAATCCGAAAATTGAACATTGCCATGCCCTGTAAGGTATACGAAAGGATAGTTAAACAGTTCTGAGCTTCCTACTTCTACAACAGCATCCTGTGGGTTAATATTTCCGCCGAGATTATGATTGAAATATTGAATAAGGTTCGGCAAAGCCGTACGATTTGCATACCAATCTCCACCACCATTATATTTCAACTTTGCAATTTTATATGTTGGAGCACCAATTGCACCCATCAGCAAAAATGCAATGCAGACAATGGTTATCTGTTTAAGTAATTTATTTCGAAGCATGCTTGTAGAGCGGCTGTTTCTGTTCTCAACCTACTTTTCCCTAAAGTTATTGGAACAAATCCATTTTCCAAAGCGATTTGAACTTCTTTATCAGAGAAATCTCCTTCCGGACCAATAAGAATCAGATAATTTTGGTTCTTTTGAAAAGAGTCGGAAATTTCTCTTTTTTCTGTGGGAATACAGTGCGCGATATACCTATTAACTGTTTTTTTATTATTCTCTATAAAATTCCTGAATGTTTGGGTATCATTCAGCTTTGGCAAATAAGCTTTAAGAGATTGTTTCATGGCTGAAACCATTATTTTCTCTAAACGCTCTTTTTTCACTTCTTTCCTTTCCGAATGCTCGCAAATAATAGGGGTAATTTCCTGTATTCCTATTTCGGTAGCTTTTTCCAGAAACCATTCTATCCTGTCAATATTTTTGGTTGGAGCTACTGCTATGTGAAGATAATGATCTGTTTTATGGAAGTCCTTCTCTTTGGAGACAATGCTCAATTTTGTTTTTTTGGGATGGTCTTCGATAATTTCTGCTAAATAAAATCCTCCTTTACCATCAACAAGATTAATCTGGTCTCCATTTTTTAACCTCAAAACCCTGGAACAATGCTTGCTTTCTTCTTCATTTAATAAATAAGATGAATCTGAAAAGTTAATATCGGGTGTATAAAAAATGTGCATATCTTGTAAGCAAAGCAATTTAAAACAATAAGGCTTCAACTTCCTGTTTCAAAGGTGTTAAATGCCGTGTAGAATAGCCGAAACTATGGCATCGTCTATATCATTATATGCGTGAACCAGGCGATTTCTGAACCCAATATATCAGAAAAATACTTCTTGCTTCTTTCCGTCATATATTAACCCCTTTTAGTAGAATCGATTTCTTTTTTGAGTATCGGATTAATAGAAAGAGTCTATAATAACCCTTGTCAAATTAACGATTATCCACTGTTTCTTCTTTCTGTAACAACAGTTCCAGTTTAACTGTTTCTATATTCTGACCTACTTTTTTAAGGATCGTGAAGTTATATCCGTTGAACATTTTGGTTTCGCCAACATCAGGAATTTTTCCGAATATTTCGCTTACCAGACCAGCAATAGTATCATAATCTTCATCTTCTGGCAGATCGTGTGGTAAGAATTCATTTACATCATAAACCGTAGCAGATGCTGTTACAATGTATTCTTCTTCGGAAACCCTTTCTACAATTGGTTTTTCTTCATCATACTCATCCTGAATTTCACCCACCAATTCTTCTACGATATCTTCCAGTGTAACCATTCCTGCTGTTCCGCCAAACTCATCTAAAACGATAGCTATTTGTATTTTTTTCAATTTAAGCTCGGTCAACAAATTGTTTATCTTCTTAGATTCAGGAACGAAGAAAGGCTTTCTAATAATATTTTCTAATACAAACTCTCCTTTTCTTGCCAATAAACTCAATATATCTTTTGCGTGGACGATACCAACTATTTTGTCTATACTTTCGTCGTAAACAGGAATACGAGAATAGCCTTCTTCTACAATCAGATTAAGCAATTCTTCCTGAGTAGCATTTTGCTCTGTGGCCACAATCTTCGTTCGTGGCACCATAATATACTTAACTACCCGCTCATTAAAATCAAAGACATTCTTAATAAGCTCATGCTCGGCAGTATTAATGGCCCCAGATTCTTTCCCCTGGTCTAAAATGTATTGTAACTCTTCAGAAGAATGGACAGATTCTCCTCCTTCTACATGGTGGATTCCAAATAGCTTCAGAATAACATTGGCAAAACCATTCAATACATAAATGAAGGGTCTAAACAACAAATAAAAGAACTGCAATGGCAAAGCTATTATCATTGTTGTATTTACCGGTCGCTGAATGGCCAGTGATTTTGGAGCGAGTTCTCCAAAGACGATATGTAGAAAAGTAATAATCAGGAATGCTGTTACATGTCCTGTGCTTGTTGCTACAGCCTCAGATATTGGGATATTAAAAAAGGAAAAAAATTGTAATACCATATTAGACATTACAGACTCACCAACCCAACCAAGACCAAGAGAAGCCAATGTAATACCTAACTGGGTTGCTGCCAGATAGCCATCAAGATGAGAAGTCATGTGCTTTGCTATTTTAGCCACACGACTTCCCGATTTTACTTTTATTTCTATTTGTGAACCCCTTACCTTAACAATTGCAAACTCTGCTGCAACAAAAAATCCATTAAGGATTACCAAAAAAAGGGTTAAAAAAATCTGAAATCCACTAATTTCAATACTGGGGTCCATATAGATGTTATTTATTTAAACGTTTTCTTATAAAGTTCTATACTTTCTTCGATAACTTTATAAGCATACCTCTTACCTAATAAATGTTCGATAGTAACATTTTTTCCTTCTAAGGCTTTATAGTCCTGGAAGAATCTTACTACTTCTTTCATAGTATGTGGAGGCAATTCCGACAAATCGTCGATATAATTTACAGACATATCATGAGCTGCTACAGCTATAATCTTATCATCCTGCTCGCCATTATCTACCATGTGCATAACACCTACCACTTTGGCTTCTATGATTGACATTGGATACACGTCTACAGAACAAAGTACCAATACATCTAACGGATCTTTATCATCACAATATGTTTGAGGGATAAAACCGTAGTTTGCAGGATACATTACAGATGAAAAAAGAACTCTATCTAGTTTTAATAATCCAGAATCTTTATCTATTTCGTATTTCGCTTTTGAACCTTTTGGTATTTCTATAATTGCTGTTACAACTTGTGGAGCATCTTCTCCCGGAGAGATAGAATGCCACGGATGATTATCGGCCATTTAATTATTCAGTATTTATTTATTATTGTTATTAAAATTTCTTTTTAAAACCGTTATAACTAGAGGAAGTGTTGTAACCAAAATAAACCCTATAATGATATACAACAAATACTCGTTAATCTCCTTCTCGAACTTCCTGCCAAGGAAATATCCTAAAAGAGTTAACGAGGTTATCCAAAAAACAGCGCCTACTATATTATAAAAGGCGAACTTTCTGGCATCCAATTTTACAACTCCTGCAAATATAGGAGCAAAAGTTCGTACTATGGGAACAAATCGACCAATAATTAATGTAAAAGCGCCTTGTTTTTTATAATATTCTTCTGCGGCAAGTAGATATTTCTTCTTAAAAAAGAATGAATCCTTCTTATTATAGAGCATTGGTCCTGTTCGATACCCAAACCAGTAACCCACAAAATTACCCGCAATGGCAGCAACAATGAGCCCCAGAATCATGGTGACAATTCCGACGTCGAGTTTACTTGTAGCAACGAACATTCCCGCTAAAAAAAGGAGATAATCTCCCGGAAGGAAGAAACCAAAAAACAACCCGGTTTCGGCGAAAATCACAAACAAAATAAGGTAAAACCCTCCTTTGCTTATAATATGTTGTGCATCAGCCAGATTAACTATATTATGCCAAATCTCCTCCATAGTAATGCCATAAAACTACAAATATTATTGTAATGAAATATGGCTATTTTTTTAAAATAATTTAGTTAAACATGATGGATATACACCTACCAAAATTGTTAAAACTAGACTTAAGCCTAAAACAATCTGATAAAGTGCCGGCACTTTAATATTATTAGCACTGTTTGCATCTTTAAAGTACATGGCAATAATTACTTTGAAATAGTAATACATAGCAATTATAGCATTTACAACAGCTATTGCGACTAACCAGATATGCGCCTGAGAAAGGGCAGTACTAAACATATAGAACTTTCCTATAAAACCGGCCGTTGCAGGTATGCCCGCAAAAGAAAGCATCGCTACTGTTAAGGCTAAAGCTAAAAAAGGATTCGTTTTTGATAACCCGTTGAAACTATCTATAGCATCACTGCCTGTTTTTGCTTTTACTAAAATAAGTATCCCAAAAGCCGTTACCGAAGCCAACGAATAAGCCAATGCATAAATAAATATGGCATTTTCTGAAGCAGAACCAAGAGATACGATTGCAAATAACATATATCCGGCATGTGATATGCTTGAATAAGCCAACAATCTTTTAAAATGATTTTGGTAAAGTGCTGTTAAATTCCCCACGAACAACGTTAATATTGTTATCGTTGTTAATGTTGGTATCCAGAAAGCGCTTAAATTCGCAAAGGAAGTCTGAAATATTCTTAAAAAGGCTGCAAAGCCGGCAATCTTAACCACTGTAGACATAAAAGTGGTAATAAGCGTTGGTGCTCCTTCATATACATCTGGTGTCCAAAAATGAAAAGGCGCTGCTCCGACTTTAAAAACTAAACCGACAATCATTAAAACTAATCCAACATAAAATATAGGTTCAATAATATTTTCGGGGTTGTTTACATACTGCGCAATTTCCTGGAGGTCGAATGTGCCTGAAGCTCCATAAATTAAAGCTATACCGAAAAGTAAAAAGCCGGTAGAAAAGGCTCCCATTAAAAAATATTTCAGAGAAGCCTCATTAGATGCGAAATCTTTCTTTCTTATTCCTGCCAGAATATATAAGCTCACCGACATAATTTCTAAGCCAACAAATAGCATAGATAAATTATTGTAGGAAACCATCATCACACAACCAGCCAAAGCAAATAAAATAATGGTATAATATTCTGCTAAATGTTCGCTGATTCTTTCGAAATAACCTTTAGATAATAAGAAAATTAAGACCGTAACGACAATACAGAGAGAAGAGAAGGCTACAGCAAAATTATCAAAAAGCATCATCCCACTAAAAATAGGAGAGGCGCCTGAATCCCATTCCGCTACCGAAAAACCAAGTGCAAGTAATAATCCTAATACACTAACAGGCATTAATCCTGATTTAACCTTGAATAAGCCTAAATAAAGAACTACTATTGCTAATATTGATATAACTATTAAAGAATTCATTCCCAATTAAAATGATAATTTATTATTCACTTTTGTGATAAGCCCTTCTACTGATGCTTCTGAAATATGTAATAAAGCATTCGGGTAAACACCAATTGCTATAATGAGCAGACAAACTACTGCTAAAACCAGAACTTCAGATCCTGAAATATCTTTAAATGTTCTGGTTAGATCATTCAACTCGCCTTGCATAGCCGTTTTATAGGCGCGTAACAGATACACTGCTCCGAAAATAATGGTTAAGCCACCAAATACAGCATACCAGATATTAAACTTAAATAAACCGTTCAATAATAAAAATTCACCGATAAATCCATTTGTTATAGGAAGTCCCACAGCTCCTAAAAGAATGATCAGGAAAGCAATAGCGAACTTAGGAGCTACTTTAGCAATTCCGCCCATTTCAGACAATTCCCTTGTTTTTAATCGATCAAAAAGAATATCTACAATAAAGAACAACCCAATTACGCTAATTCCGTGATTCAGCATTTGAATCATTGCTCCCTGCAAACCCTGAAGGTTCCACGTGAAAACACCAGCAGAAATTAACCCTACGTGAGCAATAGAAGAATACGCAATTAATCGCTTTATGTCTTTTTGAGTAAAAGCTATTATAGAAGCGTAAACTATTCCAATAACAGATAGTGTTAAAGCAAATTTACCCCAAAGCAAAAAACCTGACGGAAGCACAGGTATAAGCCAAACAATTACTCCGTAAACTCCCATTTTAAGCATAATACCACCTAAAAGCATTGTTCCCGCTGTTGGAGCAGAAGTATAAGTATCCGGTTGCCAGGTATGGAAAGGGAATATTGGCATCTTAATAGCAAATGCTAAAAAGAAGCACCAAAATACCCAGGATTGAGTTTCCTTAGGTAAATTCAAAGCGTAAAACGCATCTATAGAGAACGTTCTGCTTGTTGTTTGCAGATATAAAAAGATAATGCCCAACAACATAAATAAAGATCCTGCAATAGTATATATGAAGAATTTCATATTTACTTTTATACGATCTGCTCCGCCCCATAGTGCACAAATAAAATAAATGGGTATTAGAGCCAATTCCCATCCTATATAAAACAGGAAAGCATCCATAGCTGTAAACACAATGAGCAAGCCGAATTGCATAAACAACATTAAAGTATAAAATGCCGGCTTTTCTATCTCTCTCTTAAAAGTAGACAAGATAATTAACGGTAGTAATCCTGCGGTAAGCAATAACATAGACATACTGATACCGTCTACTCCTGCAGTAAAATAGATTCCAAACTTAGTAATCCACGGATAGTTTATGGTAAATTGTCTTCCCGCTTCAGGATTGAAGTTACATAACATACCAAGCGTTATTGCCAGCGTAACAAGCGAACTAACCAAAGCGACCTGCTTTGCATATTTCCCGGAAAACAAAGTGATAATTGCTCCTAAAACGGGAAAGAATAGTAAACTTAATAAATTCATCTTTTCCTTATTCGCTAAACTTAAATATGAATGAAACTATATACTAAAACCGCTATTATACTTATTACCATGGCAAAAATATAGAAACCTACATTTCCGCTTTGTAAGAGTCTTAAAGTCTTTCCTGCTTCTAAAGAGCCTTTACCAAGTCCGTTAACAATAGCATCGATTCCTGACTTATCAACTATTTTGTAGAAAAACCCGGATAAAAGATCCAAAGGCTTCTGAACAAGAAAAGCATATATCTCGTCTACATAAAACTTGTTATAAGACAATTTTACCAAAGCAGATCTTTCTTCATTATCTTCTGCAGGTACATGTTTGCTGCCAACATATCTTGTATAAGCGTATATTATTGCTATAATAACGCCTACCACAGAAATCCCCATTAACATAAACTCTGTAGCATGGTCTAACGACAGAACTGGTATTAAATCTTTTGAGAAAGCATAAATAGGAGACAAGTATTCATTTAACCAATGATGTCCTCCCAACGCATGGGGAATTCCTATAAAACCACCAATTACTGATAAAATTGCCAGAACAATTAAAGGCAATGTCATTGAAACAGGAGATTCGTGTAAATGATGTCTTTGTTCTTCTGTACCTCTAAAAGATCCCCAGAAAGTTAAAAACATCATTCTAAACATATAAAATGCTGTAAATAACGCTCCAATAACGCCTATTACCCACATCAATTTATTGTGTTGATAAACATGTGCCAGAATTTCATCTTTAGAGAAGAAACCTGCGAACGGAGGCAAGCCAGCAATCGCAATTGTTCCAATTAACATGGTAAAGAAAGTGACAGGCAGTTGTTTTTTTAGTCCTCCCATTCTCCTCATGTCCTGTTCATTACTCATTCCGTGAATTACTGAACCAGCTCCAAGGAACAATAATGCTTTAAAGAATGCATGTGTAATGACATGGAAAAAAGCCCCGGTAAATGCACCAACTCCTAAACCAAGAAACATGTATCCCAACTGTGAAACAGTTGAATAGGCCAGAACCTTTTTAATATCTGTTTGTGTTAATGCGATGATTGCTGCAATAATTGCCGTTGCTAAACCAATTATAGCTACAATATCCATAGTTAAAGGTGCCAATGCAAACAATATATTAGAGCGAACGATCATATAAATACCTGCAGTTACCATTGTTGCAGCATGTATAAGCGCCGAAACTGGTGTTGGGCCAGCCATCGCATCCGGCAACCAGGTAAATAAAGGCAATTGTGCCGATTTACCTGTCGCAGCGATAAATAACAATATGGTGATTAAAGTAATTAAAGCACCATTGCTCTCAATATTTAATGTTTTTGGAAATATATCTATAAAAGATACCGAACCAAAGGCATGGATAATCAGGAAAACAGCTATAAGGAATCCCAAATCTCCAATACGGTTCATAATAAAAGCTTTCTTCGCCGCATCTGCATAAGAACTGTTTTTATACCAAAAGCCAATTAGAAGATAAGAACATAAACCTACACCTTCCCATCCAATAAACATGATGATATAATTGGAGCCCATAACCAAAAGCAGCATGAAAAAGATGAACAGATTTAAATAAGCGAAGAACTTACCAAAGCCTTCATCATGTTTCATATATCCCGCAGAATAAATATGGATTAACGAGCCAATACCTGTAATAATCAGCAACATTAAGATGCTTAACTGGTCTATTTGAAATGCAAAAGGAATATCTAATGAGCCAACTTTTATCCAGTCAAAAAGAGTAACGATAACAGGTTTTGCTTCGTTAAAGCTCAAAAATATAGATAAACTTATTGCAAAAGGTGCAATAACTGCTAAGCTTGCTATAGTTGCTATAACCGACTTTGGTAATACATTTCTCCCGATTCCATTAATAAGGAAACCAACCAAAGGCAGCAAAGGGATTAACCAAACTAAATCTATCATCCTTTCTTAAAATAATTTACCATTTTAACCTATTCAAAATATTAATATCGATTGAACTTGTATTTCGATATACCATTACGATTATGGCCAAACCAACAGCAACTTCGGCTGCAGCTAAAGCCATAATGAAAAACACAAATACTTGTCCCGAAGCATCACCACGGTAAGCTGAAAATGC
>NZ_JBEBVH010000160.1:0-9236 GCF_040392825.1 Pseudopedobacter sp. | reverse complement strand
TAAAGGTTTTAACATCCCGTATTAATTATAATTCTCAATTTGGACTATTAATTTATAAATTAGTTATCTAAAAACTATATTAAATAAGTTCAATATCCTTTATTTATTGATTATCAGACATGAAAAAATTATTCTTTTTATTTACCGTAACTTTTCTTCTTTTTTCTGTTACGGGTTTTGCTTTTAAGAAAAAAACAAAAACTCTGCTTGTTTTTTCATACACTCAAAAATATAGACATAAAAGTATTGAAATAGCTAAGGAAAGCCTGTCTAAATTGGCAAAGGATAAAGGATATCAAATCGATTTTTCTGAAAATCCAAATGATTTCACCTCAGAATTTCTGAAGAAATATAATGTCTTAATTTTTTTAAATCCAACAGGAACAAATGTATTTACAGATGAGCAGAAAGTTGCTTTTAAAAAATATATAAATAATGGGGGAGGTTATGTGGGTATACACGCTGCCACCGATTTTTGTTATGAATGGGAGTGGTACGGGAAATTGGTAGGTGCTTTCTTTATTAACCATCCAAAAATACAGGAAGCGAAAATAAAAGTAAGCAATAATAAACACTTATCAACAAGACATTTAAGTAATGAATTTCGTTATACAGATGAATGGTATAATTTTAAGAATGTTAATCCCAATATAAATGTACTTTTAGAATTGGATGAAAGTAGTTATACAGGTGGAACTATGAATGGCAAGCATCCCATTTCATGGTATCATGAGTTTGATGGCGGAAAGGTTTTTTATACAGGTCTTGGCCATCGTAACGAATGTTATTCTGACTCTTTATTTCTAAAACATCTGGAGGGTGGTATTGAATATGTATTGAAATAAAAAGTGGTATATCTATAAAGGCTGCGTATATTCGCCAAAAACAAAATAAATTGGCTAAAACATTTAAAGATCTGGGTATTTCTGACAAGTTTATCCAGGCGTTAGAAGAAAATAATATCCTTAAACCAACACAAATCCAGGAGGAAGCTATTCCGTATTTAATGGAAGTAGGAAAAGACTTTATTGGTCAAGCTCAAACTGGAACAGGAAAAACAGCTGCATTTGGTTTGCCTATTCTTCATCATATAGACACAAATCTTCCTGCTATTCAAGCTCTAATACTATGCCCCACAAGAGAATTGGGACAGCAAATTGCAAAACAGTTATTTCGTTTTACAAAATACTGTGATAAAAAAATATTTACTGAAGCTGTTTACGGTGGCGAAAAAATAGATATTCAAATAGGTAGACTGAAGCGAGCTACACACATTGTGGTAGCTACTCCGGGTAGATTGATAGATCTTTTGGAGAGGAAAGCCATTAGTCTAGATAATATCAAAACCTTAGTTTTGGATGAAGCTGATGAGATGTTGAGTATGGGATTTAAGAAAGATATTGATAAAATTTTGGAGTACACTAATGGACAACGACACACGTGGTTATTTTCTGCCACCATACCGTCTGCTCTGAATGAAATCATAACGACATACATGAAAGAACCTTTTAAGGTTGAAATAGACAAAGAGCAGATTGTTAACGAAAATATATCGCATAAATATGTTGTTGTTGATTTAAAAGATAAGCTGGACGTGTTAGCTCGTTTTTTAAAGGAGAATTCCAAAAGCAGAGGTATTGTTTTTTGTCGGACTAAAAAAAATGCCGAAACTCTTTCTAAACAGTTATATGCCAGAAACTTTAAAGTAGAAGCCATTCATGGTGACATGGGACAAAGAGACAGAGAAAAAGTAATGCGGGCTTTTAAATCAGAACGTTTACAAACATTGATAGCTACGGATATTTCTGCCCGTGGAATTGATGTACAGAACCTGAATTATGTTATCCATTATGATTTGCCAGATCAGCTAGAATATTATACACATAGAAGCGGAAGAACAGCAAGGGGAGGTAAGAAAGGTTTTTCTTTGATATTTATTGCTCCAAATGATATCGATAAAATAAGAGATTTAGGACAACAACTCAATATTCAGATTACAAATATTAACAGCTAAATGTACGTTTGACCGCGAAAAGAGACGGCATTTTTATAAAAAATTAGATAAAATACAACATAAACTTAAAGCATGCTTAATAGAAAATTGAGCATGCTTTTTTATTATTGTAATCACATATAAACTCGTTTTAATTATGGTTAGCTTGTTTTATCAGCCGGACAGCATAGCATAGATTCGAAAAAGAAAACTTTTTTTGGGGAGTAATATTTAATTATATTTGTTTAACCAGTTATAAATCAAATGTCCAGAATTGAAGTTTCAGAGCATGAGCTTTTATACCGTCTTAAACAAGGTGATGAACTTGCTTTTAAGGATATTTACGATAAAAACTGGAAGTTTTTATTCAGCTTAGCTCTCCAAAAAGTTAATTCCACAGAAACAGCTGAAGAAATAGTCCAGAATATCTTCATAGATTTATGGGAGAAAAGAACATCTAAAGAGATTTCCAATTTAAAAGCTTATTTAGCAACAGCTGTTAGATACAGTGTTATTAATTATATTAAAAATCAACTCGTAAAAGAAAAATATATACATTATAAGCAAGACAGTGAAACCCAGTTAGATTCTATTGAGTCAGTTTATAATCTTAAAGAACTGAATTCAAGAATAGAGATGGGAATTGCCAAACTTCCTGTAAAAACCCAACATATTTTTAGATTAAGCAGATTTGAACTTCTTACCAACAAAGAAATTGCAAAAAACTTTAATATTAGCGAGAAAGCCGTTGAATACCATATAACACAGTCATTAAAATCCTTGAAAAATTTTCTCAAGGATTATGCTTTAATTATATTTTACTTTTTTTCATAATTTTTTTAGGGTCCGAGTCTCTCTCGTTTACTTACTTATACAAACCAATAAGTAAATGAGTATAGACGCATATAAAGAATTATTAAAGAAATATCTGCAAGGCAAGTGTACAGAAGAGGAAGAAAGGCTTGTAGAAGACTGGTACAACGATCTTAACATTTCGTCTCAAAAACTTGAAGACCTAAAGATAGACGAGATAGATTACCGTTTATGGAATAGCATAAAACGTATTACAGTTCCTAACGAAAGATTTAATAATAAGCGATTATACACCTTTTATAAACTAACAGCTGCAGCTTCTTTGTTAATAGCTGCTTTATTCTATTACAATTACACGCGTTTGGTTCCGGTTTCATATTTATTAAGTAGCAATAAAATTGAAACAACCAACGCCAGCAATATGATAGAAGATGTACTGTTAGCAGACGGAACTACTGTTAAACTATATCCTCAATCTTCTATAAGTTATTCAAAAGGATTTTCTAAAAAACAAAGAGAAGTATATCTAAATGGTAAGGCATTTTTTAACGTAGCAAAAGATAAAAAGAGACCTTTCCTGATACATAATCATCACAATACCATACGTGTTTTAGGTACCAGTTTTCTGGTTCAGTCTAAAAAGGATATTACACAGAATTTTATTGAAGTAATGACTGGTAAAGTTTGGGTAGAAGAAAAATCTGTATTAGCTTCAGCAAAACAAGTGGTGTTAACACCCAATCAGAAGTTAACTTTCGATGCGCAAGCAGATAAATTTACATCCACTATTGTTTCTTCTCCGAAGCCGATGAAAAAGAATATGGAAGAATATGAAACCGAGGTCGCCTTTTCTTTTTCAGATTCTCCTTTAACAACTGTAGTCAATGCATTGGAAGATATGTATGGGCTTAAAATTGAATTAAATAATCCAAAACTCCATTCTTGCACATTTACAGGCAATTTGAACGATGAAGATTTATTTAAAAAGCTGGAGTTACTTTGCACATCAATTGGAGCAAAATATACAATAGAGAACACAAAAATATTGATTGACGGAAAAGGCTGTCAATAGGTTTTATAGAAATATTTATTCATCTCTAATCTAGCGCTTATGTAGAAATAACAACTAAACCAGATAAACAAAAAAAGCCGACAGTGTGCGAGACTATCGGCATAAAAATGTCCGAATCATGTAAAACGAACAAAAAATAAATTTATGAAAAAAAAGCTAATTATTGTCTATTTAAAGACTGTGATGAGAATATCCTTTGCACAAATTTTACTGTTAATAGCTTTCAATACCTTAAGTATTGCAGAGCCTGCTAATGGTCAGGCAGTTCTGGATTCAAAAATTAGTATTGCCCTACAAAACAGTACTATTAAGAATGTTTTGAAAAGTATTACCGAAAAATATAAAATTGAATTTATTTATAGTCCTACAGCTATTGATGCAAGTAGAAAATTAAATTCCAGTCTGGAAAACGAATCTTTAAAGACTTTTTTAAATAAAAAGCTAATTCCTTTAGGGATAGATTATAAGATACATGGCGATAAAATAATACTTTTTGCTAACGATAAGAATATAGGGAATGCTGTATATAAAGCAGTAGTACAAATAAAGACTATAAAAGGCCAAACTGTAGACGAAGCAGGGCAACCCTTAGCTGGCGTGAGTATAATGGTAAAAGGTACAACGTCCGGGGCTGTGTCTGACGTGAATGGAAATTACGAAGTTGTGATTCCAGATGGTGCAACAACATTGATTTTCTCATACATAGGTTTTTTAAAGCAAGAAGCCGAAATTGGAAGTCAGACAACTATAAATATAACCTTAACCAACGATAGCCAGGCATTAAGTGAAATAGTTGTGGTGGGGTATGGTACACAAAAGAGGAGCGATGTCTCCGGTGCAGTGTCTACTATCAACGTAAATACAGCAACAGCAATTCCTACGACAAATATTTCAGAAATGATTAGAGGACAGGCGGCAGGAGTTTCCGTAACACTGGGATCTGCAAGACCTGGCGGAACTTCCAATATACTGATACGTGGTCAAAGATCAATCACTGGTAGTAATTCGCCTTTAATCGTTTTGGATGGTTTCCCAATAGAAAATATCAACGATGTTAATCCGGATGATATAGCCTCGCTGGAGATTTTAAAAGATGCATCTTCCCAGGCCATTTATGGTGCAAGAGCATCTAATGGTGTAATTCTTATCACTACAAAAAAAGGTATAGAAGGAAAAACCAATGTAAATGCCAGTACTTATTTTACACATCAAAAGCTTACTAAAAATTTTGATTTATATAGCCCGGAAGAGTTTGCCCAATTTAGAAGGGAAGCAAAAAGGACCAATAATTCTGGGGAATATTTAACTAATGATGCCGATAATTTTGGTGGAGCAACTGCACCAGAATATATAAACTATGCGGCTGGAAACTTTGCTAATTGGGAAAATGAGGTCTTAAGACGCGGTAAAATTAGTAGCAGTACAGTTAGTATTAATGGCGGAAGCGCTAATACAAAGGTTTTTTCCAGTTTAAACTATTTTGATCAATCTGGATTAATTCCTTCATCTGGTTACAAAAGAGGTAATTTTCGCTTAAACTTAAACCATAAAATCAATAATAAAGCCAGTATAGAAGCCAATCTCAACACAGTTACAGATAAGCAAAGAAAAGAGACTACAGGTTTAGATTTCATTACAATAAGTCCTTTTACAGGACCTTACGATATTAATGGAAATTTAGTAAACAACGTAGCCGGAGCCAATGCAAGTAGCAGTACAATTAATCCACTATGGAGTATAAAAGAGTCTGCAAATGACGTAAAATCAAATTTTTATAACATCAATTTAGTGGGTAATTATAGAATATTAGATAATCTTAGTTACAAGATTAACACATTATTTAGCAACAGGAATGTAGACGAAGGTTCGTATAGAACACGCTTACATCAGGAAGGAATGGGCTCTGTTAACGGAAAAGCAGTTGTTTCAGATCTTAAAAGACAAGAATATCTTGTGGAGAATATCTTAAACTACAATTTAAACATCAATGATATTCACCAATTTGATATCACAGCAGTTCAGTCTATAAATCAAATTGATAATTCCGTAACCACAACAAATGCCAATAATTTTCCAAATGACATTTTAGGCTACGATGGAATTAGCAGTGCACTCAATTTTAAAACCACAAGAGTAGAAGACAGAAGAAGATTATTATCTTATATGGGAAGAATAAGGTATAATTTACTGAATAGGTATTTATTTACTTTTACTGCAAGACAAGACGGCGCTTCTGTTTTTTCCCAAAATGATAAATGGGCATTTTTCCCGGCAGCAGCATTTGCATGGAAAGCACACGAAGAAAGTTTCCTTAAAAATGTTAAAGCGATTAATGAAATGAAATTTAGAGTAAGTTATGGTTCTGTAGGAAATCAGGCTCTCAATCCATATCAAACACTGGGCTTGGTTAATGTACATAACTACGTTTTCAACGGGAATGTTTATGGAGGTAGTTTACCGGGAAGTCAATTGCCAAATCCAGGAATTACCTGGGAAACTTCAACAACTTTTAATTCTGGTTTAGACTTCGGCTTAATCGAAAATAGAATAACCGGATCTATTGATTACTACTCAACAAATACAACCGATTTGCTATTAACCATTCCCGTTAATTCCTTAACTGGATTTACCAGCACTATTTCTAACGGAGGAGAGTCAAAAAATAGTGGGATAGAACTCTTGCTCAATTACGCAATTGTTAGAAACCAGGATTTCAAATGGAACATTAACACCACTTTCGCAAAAAATAAAAATGAAATTGTTAAAACTGGTTTAACAGATATAAATGGCAATCCGAGAGACGACGAAAACAACTCGCGCTTTATTGGAAGCCCAATAAATATTATTTTCTCACATGTTTTTGATGGGATTTTCCAAACTGATGAAGAAGCAAAATCTTCACCCCAGGCAAATACGCCTAACTTCCAAAGTCCTGCTTCATTAACTGCCGGAGCAATTAGGGTAAAAGATGTTAATGGCGATGGAATAATCAACGATTTGGATAAAGTAAAAATTAGAACACAGCCAGATTGGTTCGGATCTTTTGCTACCAATTTCAATTATAAAAGAATAGATTTATTGGCAGATTTTTATTTCGTTAAAGGGGCTACAAAGCGGAATCCATATTTGAGCGACTTCAATCAGGGAGGAACATTTCAATCCGTTAGAAATGGGATAAAAGTAGATTACTGGACACCAGAAAATCCTTCCAATTCATATCCAAGACCGAATTTTAACACAGCTCCAGCGAACATTGGCGTTTTAAACATTACTGACGCATCTTATTTCAGACTAAGAACATTATCTGTGGGCTATAATTTACCCCAAACGGTACTATCTAAAGCACATTTAAGCAGTTTGAGAGTTTATTTTACCGGAACAAACCTTTGGACATCTACAAAATATAAATCATATAACCCGGAAAACAATCCGAATGATTTTCCTGATGCTCAATCATTTACCATTGGTTTAAATATCGGTCTTTAGTATGTAATGGTTCAATTTTCAAAATGTAAAATCATGATTAACAATAATTTAAATATAAAGGGCATTTTAAGTCTGTGTTTAACAGTAATGCTTTCTTTTAATTCATGTAAAGATTATTTAGCAGAAAAACCAACGTCTCAATTTAGCGCTGATTTTGTTTACAACACACCAGAAGGCTTAGAAGCCGGAGTTGTTGGTTTATACAATCTTCAGAGAGCTTTTTTTGATAATGGCGAGAACAATGGTTCTAACAGCTTAATTATAGATGCTAAAGATGATCTTACAGTACCAAGGGGTGGAGAAATATCCAACTATGGTTTAATGAGGCAAGGTGTAAACGCAGATAACAGCTCGGTACATTCATTTTGGTGGAATAGTTATTACAAAATCGTAGACAGGGCAAATGCGATTATAGCAGCAGGAGAGAGGCTTTCGAATATTGATGAAGCTAAACGAAGACAAATTTTAGCTGAGGCAAAGTTTTTCAGAGCAAATGCTGTTTTTACTTTATTTAAAACATTTAATAATATTTATATAACGACAGAACCGACAAGTTTTGAAACTGCTTTCAGAACAATAAATAGTAAAACTCCTGAAGCCGATATTTATAAATTAGTTAACGGAGATCTTATTTATTCAATTGAAAACTTAACCTGGGCCAGTTATCAAGTTGGTCGGGTAAATCAAGCTACTGCCAGACATTTAAAAGCAGAAGTTGCTTTATGGCAGAAAAATTGGCCCGAGGCTAAGCTTCAAGCAGAAGAAATTATTGCACAAACCGGTACATATTCGTTGCAGCCTAGCACAGGACAGGTCTTTGCCGGAGATTTAAACCATAAGGAATCTTTATGGACTTTACAGTATAAGGAATCAATAGATGGAAATCCCAACAAAATAAATTTTAATTTAATGCCTAACTATGCGGAGCTGATTCCAGGGTCGAAATATTCCATTGAGCAAGGTGGGCGTGGTTTCGGTTGGTTAACCGTAAATAATTATTTAAGAGATCTATTGCTGAGCGATCCGAATGATACACGTATTAAAGGAACTTACTACATCAAAGATTATTTCTATAATGACCCGGCAACGTTGCCAGCCGGAAAAGTATTGGGTTCAAAAATAGAACATCCGGATTGGAAGGAGTTTGGAACCACGGGAAATAACAGACATTTGTTTTTTGTTAGACTCACTACCGGTTGTAAAAAGTTTTTTCCTACTACTGGAGTTCCAACAGTTGATGCACACACCATGAACAGAATGATGTACAGATTGGCTGAAACCTTTTTATTTGCAGCTGAAGCTAATTTAAATTTAGGCAATATTGGAACTTCTGCAGACCCAGGTACTTCAAAAACCGCTTTAGGACAAATTAACGCGGTTAGAAAACGCGCTGGCGCTACAGCGTTAAATAGTCTAACTTTACAGGATATCTTAGATGAGCAAGCCCGTGAATTAGCTTTTGAAGGTCGTAGATGGTACATGTTGAAAAGAACCGGGAAGTTATATGAATTTGTGAAAGAACATGCCGGTTACGGTCGTCCCGGAGACGAAAGCTCTGATACCAATCAGACTACAGGACATGCAAATACACCGACAGATCCGTTTCCATATAGAAATGATGCTCGTAGAATCATCAGGCCATATATGGTCAATTGGGTAATCCCAAGAGCTCAACTGAATTTATTGGGACCAGATTATCCACAAAATGATGGTTATGTCATTAATTAGAATATGTTTGAAACCCAGAATCATCTGGTTTTTTTTAATTACATAATTATCATATAATGTACTTGCATTATGTTAATATAGCTTTGGTATTTAATTTTTTTCAAGGGGGAGAAGAAGAAAATTTTTATTTCTAAAACAACTCCA
>NZ_JBEBVH010000159.1:0-9275 GCF_040392825.1 Pseudopedobacter sp. | reverse complement strand
TATAGGTTTGATTTTCGGCCGTACAGGGAAAAATTTAAAATCCTTTTTTGCCGGCGGAGAATCTGTGCCCTGGGTAATTGGCGGATTATCACTCTTTATGAGTTTCTTTTCTGCGGGTACTTTTGTAGCATGGGGATCTATCGCCTATAAGTATGGATGGGTAGCAATAACAATTCAATGGACCATGTGTATTGGAGCTCTAATAAGTGGATTATATATCGCCCCGCTTTGGAAATCTACGGGTAATCTTACAGCTGCGGAGTTTATAAAAGAACGTCTTGGTGTAACAGTACAAAAAACCTACATCTATATTTTTATGCTGGTATCGCTCTTTATAAAAGGTACTGTCTTATATCCGGTAGCTAAACTAGTAAGTGTTTCTCTGGGATATCCTATTGTACCATCTACTGTTGTGCTAGGGCTATTTATGATCGCCTATACCGCTGTTGGAGGTTTATGGGCTGTCATGGTTACAGATATTCTTCAGTTTGTAATTTTAACTGCAGCAGTATTTATTATTATTCCTTTATCCCTGGATGTAGCCGGAGGTATTTCACAATTTCAGACAAATGCAGAAGCTGGTTTCTTTGATCTTATCAATGGCGAATTTACATGGGGTTTTGTCTTCGCCTTCACGCTCTATCATATTTTTTATATCGGAGGAAACTGGACATTTGTACAACGATATACCAGCGTAAGTAGTAAGAATGCCGCAAGAAAGGTAGCTTTTTTGTTTGCGGGTTTATATTTATTAAGCCCTGTTTTATGGATGTTGCCACCTATGATTTATAAGACCATTAACCCGCTCCTTACAGGTCTGGATACCGAGAATGCTTATTTAGAGATTTGTAAATTAGTATTGCCTCCGGGATTAATGGGATTGATGCTTACGGGAATGTACTTTTCAACATCCGCATCTGCAAATACGACATTAAATGTGGTTTCGGCTGTTTTTACTAACGATATTTATAAAGGTTTAATCAATCCTCGCGCAGATGATCATAAATTGATTAGCGTGGCCCGAATCTCATCCTGGTTATTCGGCTTAGGCATGATTTTCATAGCACTGATGGTTCCTTACATTGGAGGTTTGGTTAGTGTAACTATTAGTGTGGGAGCTATAACAGGTGGTCCTCTGCTAGCACCTCCTATATGGGCTTTGTTTTCTAAGTCATTAACAGGTAAGTCTACGTTAATAGTAACTTATACCAGTCTGCTTATAAATCTGATGTTTAAGATGATTCTGCCTTTTGTTGTTAATCTTAAATTAACTATGGGAGAAGAGATGCTTGTAGGAGTTTGTATCCCTATCTTTCTGTTACTCATTTTCGAAGTCAGGGCTTATTATAAACATAAATTTGTTAGTCCTGAATACCTGATGTACCAAAAAACAAAAGCGGCGAGAATTTTAGTAAACGAACATTTGAGTAACGAGGAAAAAGCTGAAGCAGCCCGTCAAAATAAGTTTGGATTGAATGTAATAACATTTTCTTTGATTTTTACGTCCTTTCTGCTTATTGCTTTAGGGGTGTATGCGAAAGATAATCTCATATTGCTGCTAATTATAGCACTTGCAATTCTTGTTTTGGCATATATACCCTGGAAGGCGGCAAGAAAAACAGTTGTTCCCAAAGCAAATCTCTAGTTGTCCTATATCAAATAACATAACAATAGAATGATTAAATCTGAATTTTCTTCTTTAGGCCGTTTAGCCGAAGAGGTTGTATTAAATGCTGATCTTGTAGTTACCGGAGGTGGAATGGCAGGAGTTTGCGCAGCAATAAATGCGGCAAGACTTAATTTAAAAGTAGTGCTCATACAAGATAGGCCTGTTTTAGGAGGAAATGCATCAAGCGAAGTAAGGCTCTGGATATTAGGAGCGACTTCAAGTATGGGAAACAATAATCGTTGGGCCAGAGAAGGAGGTGTGTTAAACGAAATACTGGTTGAAAACATGTACCGGAATCCGGATGGGAATGCGATCATTTTAGATACTATTTTACTCGAAAAAGTTACCGCCGAACGCAATATAACATTACTGCTAAATACAGCTGCTTATGAAGTAATCAAATATTCGTCAGACAAAATAGATAAAGTCTTAGCATTTTGTAGTCAGAACTCTACCAAATATGTCTTACAGGCACCTTTTTTTTGCGATGCCTCTGGAGATGGAATAGTTGCATTTCAGGCAGGAGCAGCATTTAGAATGGGAGCAGAATCTAAAGAAGAATTTGATGAAGGATTCGCACCTGATGAAGAATACGGAGAGCTTCTGGGGCATTCTATATACTTTTACAGTAAAGATATGGGGAGGCCAATTAGTTATACCGCACCTGCTTATGCTTTAAAAGATGTTTCTGATATTATTAAGTACCGTTCTTTTGATATTGATGATTTTGGTTGTAAACTTTGGTGGATTGAATATGGTGGTAGATTGGATACAGTGCATCAAACTGAAGATATAAAATGGGAATTATGGAAAGTCATCTATGGAATTTGGGATCATGTGAAAAATTCAGGTAAATATCCGGAAGCAGAAAATCTTACCCTTGAATGGGTGGGAACAATACCTGGTAAACGGGAAAGCAGGAGATTTGAAGGAGATTATATGCTGTCTCAAAAAGATGTTATTGAACAGCGCGAACATTTTGATGCAGTTACTTACGGAGGTTGGGCATTAGACCTGCACCCTGCAGACGGAGTATTTAGTGACAGGCCAGGCTGCAATCAATGGCATGCAAAAGGGGTTTATCAGATTCCGCTGCGATGTCTGTATAGTAAGAATATTAAGAATCTTTGGTTAGCGGGCAGAATCATTAGTAGTTCACACGTTGCATTTGGATCCAGCAGGGTAATGGCAACTGTAGCAGCTTGCGCTCAGGTCGTGGGTTCTGCAGCTGCTTATTGTTTGAAGAATAATTTACAGCCTTCCGATTTAGTAAAGCCGGAGGCAATTAAATCTTTCCAGCAAGAACTTTTGTTAGAAGGACAATATATTCCAAATATTAATCTGGAAATACAAAATCTGGCACATCAGGCTACAATTACTTCAAGTAGCGAATTCAAACTAGGGAATCTTCATTTTAATGGGGAGTGGCAAAAGCTGGAATATTCAACCGCTCAACTAATTCCTGTCAATCCGGCTGATATTTTAAATGTTACTTTACAATTTCAGGCGAACGAAGATACAGTCATAAAAATTCAGTTAAGGGTTAGTGATAAACCTCAAAATTATACGCCCGAGAATATCTTAGAAAGTCAGGACATTATTGTCAAAGCTGGTTTTAATGAAGTTACTGTCAACTTTAACGAAACTGTTAGTCAAGAACAATATGCTTTTATCTGTATTGAAAGGAATGAGTTGGTTGCTGTTAAAACCAGTAAGATGTTTCTAACAGGAACCATGATGGTTATGAACCGTTTTAATAAAGCGGTTGCGACGAGTGGAGTACAATCTCCTCCAGATGGAATTGGTATAGACACATTTGAATTTTGGTGTCCGTCCCGCCGTCCTGCTCCGCAAAATTTAGGAATGAATATATATCCAGCCCTTGAACCCTATAAAAGTGAAAATATTATTAATGGGGCTCTTCGCCCTACTACTAAAGCGAATGCCTGGGTTGCAGATTTAAATGATACGAAACCATATCTTCAAATTAAATGGCAGGAAAAGATAGAGATAAAAGAAATGAAATTGTTTTTTGATTCTGATTTTGACCACCCTTTAGAATCCACACTCAGGGTTCACCCCGAGCGAATAGTCCCTCATACAGTGCGTGATTATTATCTTGTTGATGGTGCAAAAAATGTTATTTATAAAAGGAAAGGAAATTATCAGACCATTAATCATATAATTTTTGATAAATCAATAAACACAGATTCTATTACTATACATCTTGCTCATCCGTCGGAAAATGTGCCAGCTGCTTTGTTTGAAGTACAGGTTTTCTAATCGTCTTATTGAATGATATATTAGAACTTAAACCTCATTTTATCAGCCAATTAATTTTATATTGATAATATATTAAACCTATTTTATTACCCATGAATAATCAAAATGACTCCAGGCGTGAATTCCTGAAAAAGTCAGCTTTGGCAGCTGCGGCCTTTACTATAGTTCCTCGCTTTGTTTTAGGCGGACAAGGCTACCTTGCTCCAAGTGATCATTTAACAAAAGCTGTTATTGGTGTCGGGAGTATGGGACGAGGGCATTTAAAAATGGCTGGTACTAGAACAGTAGCTATTTGCGATGTCGATAAGCGGCATTTAGCTATTGCAATGAATAGTTTGGATAAAGGAGTAAAACAATTTTCTGATTACCGGGATCTTATCCAGTTACCAGAAGTAGATATAGTACATATAGCTACTCCTCCGCATTGGCATGGAATTATGGCAGCAGAAGCAGCTAAAGCAGGTAAAGATATTTGGTGCGAGAAGCCGATGACACGTACCATTGGCGAGGGAAAGAGAGTGCGAGAAGCAGTTCAGCAAAATGGTGCAATTTTTAGATTGAATACCTGGTTCAGGTATAGGGCCAATTTTTATGGTATGGAAGTACCTGTGAAAAAGATAAAAAAACTGGTAGATTCTAAAATGTTGGGTTGGCCACTAACCGTTACTGTTGGTCGCCATACAGGCTTTAATTGGAAATTTTATTGGGTTGGTAAAGATAATTTGCCTGTGGAGAAAGTTCCCGCAGAATTGGATTATAATATGTGGCTAGGACCGGCTCCTTATAAACCTTATAGTACCCATCGTGTACATACAACATTCAGAGGGTACTGGGATTATGATGGTGGCGGATTAGGCGATATGGGGCAACATTATCTTGACCCTGTACAGTATTTTCTTGGAAAAGATAATGAGAGTCCTGTATCTGTAGAAATCGATGCTCCTCAGCAACATAGCGATGCGGTTGGCACATGGCGAAAAATAACTTATACCTATGCCGATGGATGTAAAATAATTTTAGATGGAGATGGAACTATACAAGATGTTCCTTATATAGATGGACCTGAGGGCAAACTTTATCGCGGGTTTAAATCAGATATACCAAATTTGGAGCAAAAACTGGCTGATTTTCCTGAGCCGGAGGAACAGGTGACCGACTTTGTGAACGCTGTTAAAATGCGTCAACAATTTACTTTGAATGAAGATAATGGACATCGTTCTTGTACGCTTGTAAATATGGCTTTAACGGCCCTTAGATTAGGCAGGTCTCTTAAATATGATTCTGTTAAAGAAGAATTTATTAATGATGAAGCCGCTAACCGTTTGATAGACCAGCCAATGCGAGGTCCCTGGACTATTTAATGATTCACGCTATTATAAGTTGAAAGAAAAAATAATGAATAAATTATTATACACGCTTTTTGCAATTCTGGTTCTGCAACTATCAGTTAGTGCACAGCAGGACGACCAGCGTACTACTATTACTAAAATTGCCGATTTATTACCTCAGCCTTCTGCGAATGAACAGAAATTAAATGAAGTAATGAAACAGTTAGATATTTTTCAGGCAACCGATATTACGGTTTTTCTGAGTCAGTTGATGCCTCCGGGAAAGGGAGATAACTCAAGAATTGAGTATGCTACTAACAGTTATGCTTTTTATGTTTTACAAGCAGGTAAAGAAAATCAACGTGTTAAATTTGTACAAGGTCTTATCGGCGCTTTAAAAGAGATAAAGGATAGAGATAATAAAGGCTATATCATCTCTCTTCTACAGAAAGCAGGAAAAGATGATGCTGTTTCTGCATTGATACCTTATTTAAAAGATGAATATCTTGCTGAGAAGGCAGCGAGAGCATTGGCAACAATTGGCTCCGAAGCAGCTTCTAAAGCACTTTTAAATGAATTAGCAGGAGCCAAAGGTAAGGCCTTGGTCTCTATTATCGAAGCGCTGGGAGATACACGATATGCCGGAGCAGAATCTGCCCTTTTGCCATTGCTGAATAAAGAAAATGTGAATGTTCAGAAAGTTCTGCTGTACACATTGTCTAATATAGCAGGGGCAACATCCTATGGGGCACTTAAAAGTGCAGCTCAAAAGGCAAATTATGTATATGATGTAACTAACGCATCATCATCCTATATTCATTATGCAAAACGTCTTGTAGAAAATGGCGATAACAAGCTTGCCGAAAAAATAGCGCAGGATCTTCTTAAAGATGCGACTAATGATATGCAAGTAAATACTCGTATTTCAGCTTTAACAATTCTTACAAAAATCCACGGTTCGGGTTATACCAGGAATTTAATCAAAGCTGCTGGTAACAACAATCGTAAATACCGTATAGCTGCACTAAAATTGGCCTTACCTTTTCAGAATAAAGGAAATATTAATCAATGGATTAAAGGATTAAAAAGGGCTGATCCGGAAACAAAGGCATATATGTTTGCTTTGTTAAGTACCAATCCAGATAATACTAAAATTATTTCTGAACTAAAGAAGTCATTATTAAGTAGTTCTGCAGTAGAACGTTCGGCCGCAATTGTTGCTTTATCTAAATTATCTGGAGACGAATCGGCACCGGTATTAATTGATTTGTTAGCTAAAGGAAATGAATTAGACAGACCTGTTATAAAAGAAGCCTTGTTAACAATGAAAGGGCAAAAGTTAACTTCAATGTTAACTCAGGCACTTCCAAAGGCAAATTCCGCAAGTAAAGTTGTGATGATTGAAGTACTTGATAATCGAGCTTATGCCGGTAGTTTTGCTGCGGTTCAGTTGTTATTGAATGATAGTGATGCATCTGTAAGAAGAGCAGCCTATAATGCATTGGCTCAGGTCGCTCGTTCAAAAGATCTGTCTGTATTAATTTCATTATTAAACAATAATAGGTCTGAAGAAAGAAAGGCTGTTGAACAAGCCATTATGAATGTGGTAAACTATAGTTCGGATAAAGATAGGGAGGTGAATAGTGTCTTGAATTATTACCAGGGACTTAATGAGGACCAAAAAATTAATTCTGTTGATATTTTATCAGGAATTGGTGGAGAAAAGGCATTGCAAGTAGTTGCACAATCAATCCATAGCAATAATATAAATTTAAAAAATGCAGCTGTATTAGCAATTGCTAATTGGAAAGATGAAAGTGCTCTGCAAAATCTGATTACTCTAAGTAGAACTACGCAAGATGTAAAACAATTTGATGCTATTTTAAGAGGCTTAATTCGCATTACATCAGCAGCTAATATTACTGATGAACGCAAAGTATTAATCTATCGTGATGCAATGGAAGTTGCGCTCACTGTTTCTCAAAGAACATTAATTTTAAAGAAAATAGAAGAAAATAAGACTTACAATGCATTGATTTTTGCCGGGACTTTTTTAGACGATAAGGATTTGCAAAAAACTGCGGCTGTTACGGTCATGAATATCGCTTTGGATAATATTAATTATAATGGTAATGAGGTAAAAAAATTATTGATTAAGGTACTGGGGCTTTTAGGAGGTAGTGAAAGTAATTACTTAAAAGAGGCGGTAAGAAAGCATCTTGCTGAAATGCCGAGAGGGATGGGCTATGTTTCTTTATTTAATGGTAAAGATCTAAGTGGTTGGAAGGGATTAGTGGCAAATCCTCTCAAACGTAATGCGATGGGTGAAGAAGAATTAGCTTTGGCTCAAAAGAAAGCCGATGAAGAAATGAATCAAGGCTGGCTTGTTAAGGATGGGGTATTATTTTTTAACGGAAAAGGGAATAATATTGCGACTATTAAGCAATACGGTGATTTTGAATTGTGGGTCGACTGGAAACTTGATAAAAATGGCAAAGACGGTGATGCTGGGATTTATCTTCGCGGTACACCGCAGGTTCAAATCTGGGATTTGTCTCGTACAAAAGTGGGCGCACAAGTTGGTTCTGGTGGATTATATAACAATAAAAAGAACCCTGGTATACCACTTAAGGTTGCTGATAACCCTTTAGGAGAATGGAATACCTTCAAAATTAAAATGACTGGTGAAAAAGTAACAGTTTATTTAAATGGTGATTTAGTAGTGGATAATGTCACTTTAGAAAATTATTGGGACAAAAATCAATCTATTTTCCCTGTTGAGCAGATTGAGCTTCAGGCTCATGGCACTACTGTTTATTATCGCGATATTTTTATCAAAGAGGTTCCGCGTAAAGAAATATTTAAGCTAAGTGCACAAGAGCAAAAGGAAGGCTTTAAGGTTTTATTTGATGGAACTAATCTGGATTCCTGGACCGGTAATACTACTTCTTATGTTATTAGTGATGAAGGTACTCTGGCAATATATCCTGTTAAAGGATCGGGAGGAAATTTATATACGAAAGAAGAATTTGGTGATTTTATTTATCGTTTTAATTTTCGCTTAACACCAGGCGCAAATAATGGAATAGGTATCCGTTCGCCACTTACAGGTAATGCAGCATATGAGGGAATGGAAATTCAGGTTCTTGACAATGATGCGGATAAATATAAAACGTTACATCTATATCAATATCATGGATCTGTCTATGGTATTATTCCTGCCAAACGTGGTTATCTTAAACCTGTTGGCGAATGGAATGAGGAAGAAATATACATAAAGGGCAAGGATATCAAAGTAACTTTAAACGGAACGGTTATTCTTGAAGGTAATTTAGACGATGCAACTAAGAATGGAACATTGGACAAAAAGGATCATCCTGGCTTAAATAAGCTAAAAGGGCATATTGGATTCTTAGGACATGGCTCCGAAGTGCATTTTAAAAATATTAGAATTAAAGAACTTAATAAATAGCATTATTGTAGTACAACAGAATAGATATATATTCTATTCTGTTTCTACTATTATATAAGTTAAATGTAACTACCGGAGGTAGAATTTCTGATTATAAGTTCAGCATCCAATGTTTTGGTTACAGCTTTCCATTGACTAACATCTTTATTCATCAGATTAAATAGTAAATCCATAGCGGTATTTCCAATCAGGCGTGTAGGTTGAGCTATAGTTGTTAAATTGGGTTCAATCAGGTCGGAGCCATAATCGTTACTAAATCCCACAATCCCTATGTCTTCAGGAATACGCAGACCTATTTTTTTAATAGTTTGTATAGCTTGTATTGCAACAGGGTCATTAAAAGCAAACAGACCATCTGGAGGATTCTCTGATTGCATTAATTCTTCTATACATACCTTTACATTGTCGAGCGTATGCTCATAAGGGATAATCAAAGATTCATCAATTTCAATTTTAGATTGTTTGAGTGCATCAATGTAGCCATTCATTCGCTTTCGACTAGTAGCAAGTGAAAGGGGGCCTG
>NZ_JBEBVH010000158.1:0-9328 GCF_040392825.1 Pseudopedobacter sp. | reverse complement strand
CATCTGGCTATAGACCGTATTTACCATAACATGTCATCTTTTTTTTATCATCAGCATGAATTAAAAGAACATATAGCCCCGCTAATAACAGGTTCCCCTATAAAGCCTTTTTTTATTGGGCATATTGGTTTCGAACTGTGTTTAGACCACCTTTTACTGAAGCATAACAAAATAGACCTACAACAGCTTTATGCTCATCTAAAGACCATAGATTATCCAATTCTAGATGAGTTTCTAAAAATTAACGGCATTACGAATACGATTAGCTTCTTTAATTACTATACAAACTTTGTAAAAGAGGAGTATTTAAAGACATATATTAAACCCGAAAGTATAAGTTATGCTATAAAACGTATTTGTTTGCGAATATGGGAAACTCCGCTCAGTAGCCAACAAAAAGAAAACATTACTCAGATAATCGGTGAATATATTTCTCTTTTAGAGGAAGATTTTATGGTTATCTTTGATGAGATAGAAGCTCAGCTAATCAATGAATAAAAAACTACTTTTTGCTTTTCTGTTTCTGCCGGGTATAGTTTGTTCTCAAACCAGAAAATACTCAAATGAATTTCTTCAGATTGGTGTAGGTTCAAGGTCATTTGGAATGTCTGGAGCTGTAACTTCTTCCGTAGACGACGTAACCGCTGGTTATTGGAATCCTGCCGGATTAACCAATATGCGAACGCCTACGCAGGCAAGCTTAATGCACTCGGCTTACTTTTCAGGAATTGCCAAATATGATTACGCGGGACTGGCAACATTTGTTGCAGACAATACTGCGGTTGTAGGAATCTCTGTCATTAGATTTGGTGTTGATGATATCCCTGATACATCTGAGCTAATTGATGCAGATGGAAATATTAATTATGATAGGGTCAAATCTTTCTCCGCAGCTGATTATGCTTTTATGTTTAGCTATGCTCGTAATCATAAAAATAGAAAGCCACATCAAAATGGATTAAGTTACGGTGGAAATGTCAAGATTGTTCACCGGAAAGTTGGTGAGTTTGGAAAATCCTGGGGATTCGGAATTGACTTAGGTGCTCAATACAGACTGAAAAATTTTATTTTTTCGGCGGTTGGAAGAGATATCACCACTACTTTTAATGCATGGTCATATAACCAGGACAAATTTGGAACTGTTTATGATTATATTGGTGACAATATTCCTGAGAACTCAACCGAAATTACATTACCAAGATTGATTTTAGGAGCTTCTTATTATACTAAGTTTAGTAAAAATTTTGGGCTTACAACAGAAGCAAATTTTAGTTTGACTACAGACGGAAAGAGAAATGTACTTATTTCTGGTAATCCCATAAGTATAGATCCGGTAATGGGGCTGGAAGCAGATTATAAAAAAGTTATCTACCTAAGGGGGGGTATAGGAAATATTCAAAAAACAAGCGATTTTGATGGAAATCAAACCTACAACTTTCAGCCCAATATGGGAGTGGGAATTAGATTAAAAAACTTTTCAATAGACTATGCCTTAACCAATATCGGAAACCAGAGCGATGCGATATATAGCAATGTCTTTTCAATAAGATTAGATTTTGAGAAGAAGAAATAAGAACCAGACATAAGAACTAGAGTGGGTCTACTTTGCACAAAAAATTATAACTGAAACATTATTCATGCAGACAACATCTTTAACAGACGAACAACCATTACAAAAAATAATTATAACAGGTGCAAGCAGTGGTATTGGCTTCGAAGCTGCTATTGAATTAGCCATTAAAGGTCACGAAGTAATTGCTTTGGCCAGATCGCAGGAAAAATTAACCAATCTTAACCAGATTGTCTATAGTTTAAATCCTGAAGCCAAATTTTACCCTATTGTTTTTGATATAGTGAATGATGAATATGCAGGTCTTATCCAGTTTATACAACAAAGGTGGGGTACATTTAATATTCTAATTAACAACGCCGGTTCTTTAATTAATAAATCTTTTCAAGATACTACCGAATTTGATATGGCAGAAATGTTTCAGGCAAATGTCCTGGGCCATTTTAGAATTACAAAAGAACTTTTACCACTAATTGAAAAACAAGGTCATATTTTAAATATCGGTTCTATGGGTGGTTATATGGGCAGCTCTAAATTTCCAGGTTTAATCGCTTATTCTGCTAGCAAAGCGGCGCTGCATAATTTCACAGAATGTCTGGCACAAGAACTCTTAGATGATCAAATAAAGGTAAACTGTCTTGCTTTGGGATCTGCACAAACAGAAATGCTGGAAAAAGCGTTTCCGGGATATCAATCTCCGGTACAAGCTTTTGAAATGGGGAAATATATCGCCGATTTTGCACTTACCGGCAGTAGATTTTTCAATGGAAAAGTAATACCTGTAGCTGTTACTACACCGTAAAAATGTCTTGTTATATGGCAAGGATTTTGTGCAATTAGCATAAAATCCAACATATGAAAATAGCTAAACTATTTATTTCTGTTCTTTTCTGCGGTTTATTTTTTGCTTGTACAAACGACAGAAAAGAACAAAAAGTTGTTACAGATACAACTGCTCTCCAACATAAAGGCACAGTTTCATCCGAAATATTAAGTGATATCCCCTGGACTGCAGCTTTAGATACAAACACGCAACAATATACCATGATCAAAAATAAATTGATAGAAGGCGAAGTGTTGGGAGTAACTAATGTACTGGAAGCTATAAACAGAAAATATCCGGAAAACAAACTAGTGCTTGAAAGACAAAATGCGGATACTGTTTTTGTTAAAGTTGAAGACGCGTCTTACCTTACGCAATCCAGTGGATCTACCGGAGCCCGGGTATTCCTGGCAGAAAGCACTTACTCTTTAACCGAGATTCCGAGTGTAAGAGTTGTTTTTTTTAATTTTAAAATTGGAGACCATGCTACTCCTGGAGCTTACACGAGAAAAAGCTTTGACTTTTCAATGCCATAAACAACAAAAGCCCGAAAATCTATTCGGGCTTTTGTTATTTTTATAATACCTTATTTCAATTTCTCGACCTCTACTAAAATCTTGGATCTTGTGCCATCACTTACAGGAGTTAGGGGTAAACGGACATAATCTTCAATAACACCTAACTCTTTCATAGCCGCTTTTACGCCACATGGATTGCTTTCTGCAAAACATAAGCGGGTAAATTCAAGGAAATCACTATGAATAGGTCTGGCAGCTTTAAAGTCGCCTTTTAATGATAAGCGAACCATTTCTGAAAACTTAGCTGGAAAAGCATTACCTACTACTGAAATTACTCCAATAGCTCCCAATGCTACCAATGGTAAAGTAACAGGATCATCTCCCGAAATCAACTCAAAACCCTCTGGTTTACCAGCCATGATTGCATTGAACTGGTCGAAATTACCACAAGCCTCTTTTATCGCAATGATATTTTTGAACTCTTTCGCCAGCCTTATAGTGGTTTCTGCCGACATGCTTACACCCGTTCTTCCAGGAACATTATATAAAATGATCGGTAACTTTGCCGCCAGAGCTATAGCTTTATAATGCTGGTAAATTCCCTCTTGCGTAGGCTTGTTATAATAAGGAACTACAGACAAGATAGCTTCATAACCGGTTAATTCGAACTGACTAACCTCTTCAACAACATCAGCTGTATTGTTTCCTCCAATCCCGGCAACTAATGGAACCCTACCGTTAACCTTTTCTGTTACGAATTTAAAAATCTGTTTCTTTTCGTCTTTAGATAATGTTGCAGATTCTGCTGTAGTTCCCAATACTACAATATACTCTACCTTTCCTGTAATTAAATGTTCTATAGTGGCAGTCATTCCATCAAAATCTATGCTTCCACTTGCTTGAAAAGGCGTTACCATCGCTACGCCGGTTCCCAAAAATCTGCTCATTTTACTTTATCTAAATAATATCTTATCTCTCGGAAAAACCCTGTTATTCCTGCTTCTTTTGTTTCTATCATTAAATCAAAAAACGGTGCCTGCCTGGCATCGTATGCTGCAATTTTAAATATTGATTTAGATATTGCAGCCGTATACACTAAAGGAAAACATAAATCTGTACACAAGTTTATCAAAATATCGAATTCCTTATTGATGAATCCTTTTATCTTATCCTTGTCTGGAATATAGTTCCATTTAATATCCTCTTCAGAAATCAAATCTATGCTTTTGTTTAGCTTTGACTTCAAACTCTTATCGAACAGGAATCCTAAAAGCTTTACTTTTCTATTCTCGTTCTCTAAGGTTTTAGCGAATTGTTCTACCTCCCTCAGCTCCTTTTCGTCCTTTATAGGTATTAAAATCGCTATATTTTCTGCTTCACTTAAAGAAACAGAATGACCTTTTCTTTTTAACTTTTTCAGTTCTTGCCTTAATCTAGCAAATCCAGAACGTAATCTCAACTGATTAAACATCTTTTTCATTATACCGGATTTTGTTTATTTAAAAACAGAACTTATCAGGTTTTATTATCCCAATAAATTAAACAAATCTTGTTCGCTTATAATGGGAATATTTAATTTGTTTGCTTTTTCCAATTTCGAAGGTCCCATGTTATCTCCGGCAACTAGATAATCCAGTTTGGCCGAAATACTGCTTAACATTTTTCCTCCGTTGTCCTCAATAACCTTTTTAAGCTCTTCTCTGCTATAATTTTCAAAAACTCCAGAAATTAAAAAGTTTTTGCCAATCAAACTTTCGCTCTGTAAAATTACTTCCTTTTCTTCAATTTCAAACTGTAATCCTTCAGCAATTAATTTATTTATTTCATTAACATGTTCTTCTTTTGCAAAATATTCTAAAATACTTTTTGCAATACGCTCCCCTATTTCGTCAGCGTCAATTAATTGCTCGAAACTTGCCTGCTGCAAATTATGGATATTTTTGAAATGAAGTGCTAATTTCTTTGCTACAGTTTCACCAACATATCTGATCCCTAAACCAAAAAGTACTTTTTCAAAAGGCATTTGTTTAGATCTCTCGATACCAGCTAACATATTTGTGATAGATTTTTCTCCAAACCTATCCATTTGTTTTAAGGATTCCTCGTGATCCTTAAGATCGTAAATATCACTTATATGCAGAATAAATCCTTTAGAATATAATGTTTCAATGGTCTCATCTCCAATGCCATCTATATTCATTGCCTTTCGGCTGATAAAGTGCTGCATTTTACCTATAATTTGAGGTCTGCAGCCTTCATCATTCGGACAATAGTGCACCGCTTCGCCTTCCTTCCTTATCAATTTGGTACCGCACTCAGGACAAGTAGTAATATAATATATTTTTTGAGCTTCGGACTTTCTTTTTTCCAAATTGACACCAATTATTTTCGGAATAATCTCGCCGCCCTTTTCTACTAAAACGGTATCTCCTTCATACAAATTCAATCGTTCTATCTCGTTTGCATTATGAAGAGTCGCCCGTTTTACCGTTGTTCCGGCCAAAAGTACCGGTTTTAAATTAGCTACGGGTGTAACTGCACCTGTACGCCCTACCTGATAGGTAACCTCTCTTAATTCTGTCTCTACCTCGGTAGCTTTAAATTTATAACTTATTGCCCAACGTGGAGATTTAGCTGTAAACCCAAGCTCTTCTTGCTGCGCATAGCTATTTACTTTAATTACAATGCCATCTATTTCATAAGAAAGTTTAAATCTTTCCTGCTCCCAATAGGAAATAAAGTCCAGAACTTCTGTTAAATTTTTACACAGCCTGGATTCCTGTGAAATCTTAAAGCCCCAACTTTCTACTGCATGCAAGCTCTCCCAATGTGTTTTAAAAGGTTTTTTATCAGCATAAAGAAAATATAGGAAGCAATCTAAAGGTCTTCTTGCTACTTCTGCCGAGTTCTGCATTTTCACAGTTCCCGAAGCAAAATTTCGTGGATTAGCAAAAGGCTGTTCACCATTGTCTATACGCTCCTGGTTCAATCTCTCAAAAGCCGCTCTGTGCATAAAAACTTCGCCCCTTATTTCAAATTCGGACAGTAAATCTTTGCCCTGTATATGATGTGGAATTGTTCTGATTGTTTTGATATTGGTTGTAACGTCATCCCCCTTTACTCCATCACCCCTGGTTACAGCTCTTATTAATTCTCCATTCTCATATGTAAGGCTAATTGAAAGGCCGTCAAATTTAAGCTCACAGACATATTCAAAATTATCGCCTATAATCTTACGTATCCTTTGATCAAAATCTACCAGTTCCTGTTCGTTATACGTATTGCCCAGAGACAACATGGGCCATTTATGGACGACAGTCTTAAAGGTTTTTGTAATTTCCCCACCTACTTTTTGTGTAGGGGAATCTTTTCTAATAAACTCGGGGTGCTCCTTTTCTAGCTTTTCTAGTTCCTTAAGTTTCTGGTCAAACTCATAATCAGAAATAGTTGGCATTGCCAGCTGATAATAGTTGTAATTATGTTGATTCAGTTCTATTACTAACGAATCTATTTTCTCTTTTATCTCGAAAAGCGACATGCGAGCGAAGTTACCATTTTACTGATAATTTTAAAAGTCGGCTGCTAATGACTAAAATAACTTAAAGCCCTATTATAATTTCCTGATAGGTAATTCGCTCTTCCTGATAAGCAGCAATAAGGCCCAATTGCTGAATCCGCTTTTTAGAGACCACCTTAACAGGTAGCTTTATTTCAAATTTCTTTGTAAAAGGCGAAACATTAAACGATACCGTATTCTTATTCATATAAGAAGCTATTATTCTGGTATCATTTTTATCGTTAAATAACTCCGAATTTTCAAACCCTTTTTTAAACCACTCTACTTCTTCTGTTTTTGTAGCCCCTACTTCATTCATACAAACGTAGAGGGATAAATCGTCGCAAAACTTTAATATTCTTTGCTGATAATCTAAAAAGTCTTTATTAATTTTCAGCTTGCCAATTAAATGTTTCTGTCGCTGAATCTCTCTTTCATAAAAAGATTTCCCTGCATCGTTCAAAGAATTCTCATAGAAAGACGAATAATGCATACTACATAAAATAGCCGAATAAGAATTCACCCGATCTACCTGATCAATACCATTTTTGTAAAAAGAAACTTTTAATTCCTCTGGATAACTATCAAAATCAAAAGGCTTTTGCCTTAAATCGTCCCAAATCGGGGCCGAATCTGGCACTTGCCAAGCCCTATCATGTTGAAATATTGCAAAGCTTAAAGACTCATAATGCTCGGTACTCACAAACTCCTTTTTCAACATCATAAACATTTCACCAGAAATCGTTGCATGATCATGCTGTGCAATAAACGTAAATGTATCTCTAGAATCTCTGACAATCATATTCTGAAGTAACCGAATTAAACCTGTTTTATTTTATACAAAACTCTATTCTATATTATTTTCGAGCCAACAATTAAAATAAAACACAAAAGTCAACAATATTTTAAACAATTCGAAAAATTACACTTACAATATCAAAAATAAATTTTGAACTATAGCAAATTACTTAGTTATCATGTCAAAAATATATTTCATTATCTTTGTAACATTTGTATAATATAGTTATGAAAGCTAAAATATTCGGAATACCTAACTGTAATTCGGTTAAGAAGGCAAGAACCTGGTTAAAAGATAATAACATAGAAGAAGATTTCCATGACTTTAAGAAAATGGGAATAGATCGTGAACATTTAAAAAAATGGACAGCTGAATTTGGTTGGGAATCTGTCCTTAATAGAAAAGGTACAACCTGGAGAAATTTAGACCAAACTGTTAAAGATAAAGTTGTAGATGAAGATTCTGCCATTAACTTAATGCTCGAAAATACAAGCGCTATTAAAAGACCGGTGGTTGAAAGTAAAAAAGGTAATACAATTGGGTATGACGAAAGCATATTTGAAACAACATACCTTTAACATGCGTTAAATAGTGTTAATACTTTTGAATATTTAAAGAGTTTAACTCATTTTAGAATTATGAAAACAAAATATAGTTTACTGTTATTCATCTTCTTTCCCTTTTTTGTTAACGCTCAAAGCAGCGTATTGAAAGGTATTGCGTATGATGCAGATAGCAGGAATAAACTTAATCTTGTTTTTGTAAATAACTTAACACAAAAAGAAGGGGAACACACAGGACAAAAAGGTGATTTTTCTGTATTGGCAGAGATTGGAGATTTAGTTGTTTTTTCATGTCCGGGTTACTTAAGTGACACATTGATTGTAGAAGATATGAGCCCTAAAATAGTATTACTCAGACCTGCTCTAATTGTATTAGATCAGGTAATTGTTACCGCTAAGGGTAAAGCTGAGGATTTAAAACAAGTATACTCATCTGCTTATTCTTCTGCATCTACAAGTATCTTATCTAAAGATGGCGGTGTAAGTTTATATAATGCTTTTAGTACACAAGCCAAACAGAAGAGAGCATTCCAGAAATTTATGGACGAAGAGCTGAATCAAAAAGTTATTGATCAAAAATTCAACAGGCAGTTGGTAACTGAATTAACAAAAATAAGGGGTCAGTTACTGGAAGATTTCATGTCATACTACCGTCCTACTTATTCTCAGGTCTCTGCAATGAGCGATTTCGAACTAAGATCGTACATTATAAACTCCTATAACGAATATATAAAACTACCAGCTGAAGCAAGAATTTATCCTTCGCTTCCTAAGACCTCTTTTGGAGGAATGAGGTAAATTTGGCCTTATAAATATTTATCCATTAAAATCCTGATAATTCCGTCTACCATTCCCAATCTCGGAACATAAATTTCATCTATTTCTCCCCAGTTCATAACCGACAGGAATATGTCACTTGCTGGGATAATAACATCTGCCCTATCTTTATTAAGACCGAGTGTATTTATTCTATCTTCCAGAGAATAAGACTTTAAATATGTTGCAACTTCAAATAGTCTGCTCTTTGTCATTGCCATTTCTTCCTCAGTTTCAGACAAACGAAACAGTTTATTGATATTCCCTCCTGTTCCAATGGCACTTAATTCTAATTTTTTAACATATTGTTCCGTCCATAATTTCATTGCTTTCCAGGTTTCTGCCCTGTCCTGCCCATCCAGGATTCTTATAGTACCAATATCGAACGATTTAGACTGACTTATTTTTCCATTATGAAAAAGAGAAAGCTCGGTGCTTCCGCCTCCAACATCTATATATAAATAATTCTTATTTCTATCAAGATTTTCCTCTACGTGACTCGCATAAATAATAGAAGCTTCCTTTCCACCCGCAACAATCTCTATTTTTAGATTAAGCTTTTCATTTACTTTATCTATAATATCCTGTCCGTTCTTTGCTTCCCGCATAGCTGATGTAGCACAAGCCATATATTTTTCTACTTTGTGCACCTGCATCAGACTTTTAAAAGCCAGCATGGTCTT
>NZ_JBEBVH010000157.1:0-9338 GCF_040392825.1 Pseudopedobacter sp. | reverse complement strand
CTGCATAAGCTTTGGTAAACTCTGCCCCAAAATAAAGAATAATGGAAGAGTAATAAGTCCATAACAAGAGTATTACCAGTGAACCAGCACCACCATAGGTACTGCCTACATCGCTTTGGCCTATGTAAAAGGATATGGCAAATTTGCCAATCATAAATAATATTGCGGTAACGGCCGCTCCTACTATAATATCTCTCCATTTTATGATGGCATCCGGTAAGACCTTAAATATTACTCCGAATATCAAAGTGATCACTATAAAAGTCAGTAACTGATTTAGGATATAAAATATAATAACAGAGATATCTTCAAACCGGGCCTGCAATCGTTCACTAAAACCGTCTATAACTGTGGTGATAGCGAGAGAAACCAGTAACAAAAATCCCAGACTTACAATGACCGAAAAAGACAGGAATCTATTTTGCAGCATTTTCAGCCATCCTCTTTTAGGTTTAGGTTTTAAACCCCAAATCATATTAATAGAGTCCTGTATGTCGGCAAATACGGTTGTAGCACCAATTAATAGTGTTACCAAACCAACAACAAGGGCAACAGAACTTTTACCTTCTAAAGATGCATTTCTTATAATCTCTTGCAGCTGAGCGGCTGTTTCTCTACCAAGGAAACCACTCAGTTGTTGATACACCTGCCCTTCTGCCGCTTCTCTGCCCAGAAATACGCCACAGAGCGAAATAACAACCACCAAAAGCGGGGCCATGGAAAACACCGTATAATAAGCCAGTGAGCCACTTATTTTAGTGACCTTATGTTCTGTAAAACCTGTAAAGGAAGATTTAAGTATAGCCCATATTTTTTTAAAACTGATTGTTCTTTTCGTCATGTTGTTCTGTTAATAGATGTTGCTTAATAACATCCATATTAACAGAAATGTTTATTGGAACACCAGCTTTTAGCCTCGAATATTAAAATCAAATAAATAAAAAAAGCCTGCTGAAATAATTATCAGCAGGCTTTTTTATATCAGAATTTCTATTTTCGGCCATGGACGATCGCATGTTCCAGACCTCTTAATTCTGCCAGGCCTCTTAGTCTGCCTATAGCTGAATAACCAGGATTGGTTTTCTTTTTTAAATCATCCAGCATCTGGTGACCATGATCCGGACGCATTGGAATATTTACACCTCTTTTCTGCATCACATCAACTGCAGCAGAAACCACAGCATACATATCTACATCGCCTTCCAGATGGTTATCTTCATAAAAATCGCCAAACTCATTTCTTCTGGTACTTCTTAAGTGGAAGAAATTTATTCTATCACCAAATTGCCGGACCATTTTGGGGAGATCGTTATCTGCCCTAACGCCAAAAGATCCGGTACAGAAACACAAGCCGTTACTTGGCGATGGAACTGCATGGAAAAGCGCCTGCACATCTGCAGCTGTACTAACCACCCTTGGTAAACCTAAAATAGCATAAGGCGGATCGTCCGGGTGGATAACCATTTTCACACCATGCTCTTCTGCTACAGGTACGACCTGTGAGAGAAAAGCAATCAGGTTTGATCTCAGACTGGCTGCATCAATGTTTGCGTATTGATCCAGTGCCTGCTGAAACTTCTCGATGGTAAAGCTTTCCTCGCTCCCCGGTAAACCTGCTATTATGTTTTTTTGCAAAGTCAGTTTTTCCTCCGCACTCATACTCCCGAAACGGGATTTTGCTCGTTCAATTTCCTCTGCAGTATAATCCTGTTCTGCGCCTTTTCTTTTTAATATAAATAAGTCGAAAGCGACAAACGCAGCCTTCTCAAATTTCAGCGCTTTAGAGCCATCTTCTACTTCAAAATCCAGGTCTGTACGGGTCCAATCCAGAACCGGCATAAAATTGTAGGTAACTATATAGATACCGCAAGCCGCCAAATTCTTTAAAGATTCTTTGTAATTTTCTATATGCAGCAGATAATCTCCGGTCTGCGTTTTTATGGCTTCGGAAACCGGAACACTTTCTACTACATTCCATACCAGACCTGCCCCTGCTATAATTTCCTGACGTTTTTTTATTTCTTCTATTGTCCAAACTTCACCATTTGGAATATGATGCAAGGCACTTACCACTCCTGTACAGCCTGCCTGCAAAATATCAGACAAACTAACCGGATCGTTTGGTCCATACCATCGCATGGTTTGAATCATCTTAAAACTCACTATCTAATTCTCCTAAGTATCTCACTAATAAATTAAACCCCACCAAAAACGGCAAAACCGCCATCAACATTTATAATTGTTCCTGTAACAAATTTAGAAGCATCGCTCAGTAACCAAACCAGTGCACCCTCTAATTCTTCGGCCTTTCCAAAACGTTTAAAAGGTGTTTGTTTTACTACCAAATTTCCTCTTTCTTTATAGGTACCGTCTGGGTTTGTTAATAAATTTCTGTTTTGCTCTGTCAGGAAAAATCCGGGAGCAATGGCATTCATACGAATAGCTTCTCCATGACGATTCGCCAGCTCAACAGCGAACCATTTTGTATAGCAGTCGATAGCAGTTTTAGCCATACTGTAACCCAAGACCTTAGTGATTACCCTTTGAGAAGACATGGAAGAAATATTTACAACTACACCATTCCCTGTTTTTGCTAATTCCGGACCGAAAACCTGAGTAGGAATAACCGAACCAAAGAGATTTAAATTTAATACCTGCTGTAAAGCCGGAATGTCTAATTTAAAGATATCTGCTCCTGGTTCCAATACGGCTCCCGGCATATTGCCACCTGCTCCGTTAACCAATCCGTCAATTCTTCCAAACTCCTTAAGTATGATTGATTTGGCATTTAACAGGCTTTCCTCACTTAAAACATCTGCAGAAATTCCAATTGCGTGGCCTCCGTTTGAATTTATTTCTTCTGCTCTTTCACGGGCTACATCTTCTCTTCTTCCTAAAATGGCTACTTTTCCTCCGGCTTGTGCGATAGCACCAACAAAAGATTTACCTAATACTCCTGTTCCGCCAGTTACTACAATAACCTTACCTTCTAAAGAAAATGGATTATCACTGTTGATCATAATTTAGTTTTTATTAAGTGTTTAATGATTAATATTTTGATAAAGTGAGATATGGCTATTTCGATGTTTTTAATTCTGAGAAGTGCTGTCCGAAGTTTCATTCCGGAGGCTTCTCCTCTATCAATCGGAATCGAAATAAACAGTATCTTTACTTTTTGGATTCCTTCATTATCCAATTTTAGCTAAAATTCCTTATTTTTTAGATACATTTGTTGGGTTTTTGACTAATTTATTTACGTAAACCTTTACGTTGGTATTTTTGTATGGAGAATATTACGCTTAAGAAACTTGCTGAAATTTTAGAACTTTCGGTTCCTACGGTTTCGAGGGCTTTAAATGATAGTTATGAAATTAGCGAAGAGACCAAAAAACGTGTACGCGAGCTGGCTAAAGCGCTAAATTATCAGCCTAATCCTTTCGCGGCATCTCTCAGAAAAAACAAAAGCAAAACTATTGGGTTGGTAGTTCCTGAAATTTCCAATTATTTCTTTACGCAGATAACAACAGGTGTAGAGAAGATTTGCAATGAACACGGCTACCATTTAATTATCTGTTCTTCTAACGAAAGTCCCGAAAAGGAGGCCAGCATCATCTATAATCTTACAAACGGCAAGGTGGATGGAATTTTGCTTTCTACAGCTTCCGAAGCACACCAGACCGAACATATTTCCAGAATATTACAGAAAAAAATTCCATTGGTGCAGTTTGACCGTGTGGTAGAAGATCTTCCGGTTTCTGCTGTTATAAGCAATGATTTTGAAAGTGCCTACGATGTGACTACCAAGTTATTGAACGATGGCCATACGAAAATTGCTTTTTTAAAATATAGAAACGAACTAACCAATATTGAAAAGCGTTTAAATGGCTATCTAAAAGCTCTGGAAGATAATGACCTTACGGACAAAAAGCTGGTGGTTGAGCTTACCAATAACGAAGAAAATAATATTACTGAAATTAAACGATTGATATTTGAGAAAAAACCAGAGGTTATTTTTTGTTCGGTAAGTCTTTTGGCTATCGGCACCTATGATGTTTGTAAAGAGTTGGGATTAACTATTCCTGATGATGTAAAAGTAATCGCCTACTCTAATACTCCAACAGCAAGACATCTTAACCCTCCTTTGAGCACCATTTCTAAATCTGCTTTCGAGATGGGTGTAAAAGCTACAGAATTATTGTTCTATCAGATTAAACGTAAAGGAGAGTGTGAAATAGAGAAGGTTCTGCTGGGATCAAAAATCACTTATCGGAAATCTAGCGGATAACATCGCAAACCGAAACAAAAATATCTTCCACTGCTTGTTTTATAATTTCGCGGGCATCGCCTTTGTATACTTTCCTGTACGCATTAAGTTTGTCTCTGTAAAGTATATTATAAAAAATCGTACCTACAGGTTTAGATAAATTCTCGCTACCACCGGGCTGACTTAAACCTGTTATAGCTACAGACACATCGGCTTCAAAAAACTCCGAAAGGCCTTTTACCATTTGCACAGTAACTTCTGCCGATTCCGGTGAATACTTTTCTATCAATTCGTCTTCTACACCCAGATATTTTTTCTTGATAGATCCGTCGTAACAAACCAATCCTCCTTTGAATACCTCTCCTGCCCCTGGAATCATTCCCATCTTACAGCATAAAGCCCCAACAGAAACGCTCTCTGCAAAGGCTATTGTCAATTGTTTTTCTTTAAGTTTATCGAAACAAATACACGCCAGATCTTCTTTCATAATCTTTTTATTCCCAGCTTCCGCTAATTAAACTTCCTTCGCTGCTATCATTTTTCACCTTTAAAAACACATCTATCTCCTGCTGTAGATCTTCTACATGAGAAATTACCCCTACAATGCGGTTTTCTCTGCGTAAAGATTTCAATGTCTCAAAAGCTATTTGCAAAGCTTCTTTATCTAAAGAACCAAAACCTTCATCCAGAAAAAAAAAGTTCTGTTCCGATTGATTCTGCTTCTGTACACTTTCTGCCAAAGCTAATGCCAAAGAAAGAGAAGCCTGAAAAGTTTGCCCGCCCGAAAGTGTTTTTACACTCCTGAGTTTTCCGTCATTCAGATAATCCCTTATAAGAAAATCGTTTTTATCTGAAAGTTCCAATTTGAGCTGCTGTCTGCTTAATTTATAAAAACGTTCGTTTGCGGCAATGCATAACTGATTTAAATAGAAGCTTGAAATATAGTTTACAAAACCACTGGATCTGAACAGGTTTTTCAATTGATCTATATTTTGCCCCCGCAACTGAAGAGATTCTAATTCTTTTAATAAGGCTGTTTTTTTCTGTAGACCCGCTTCCTGATTTTTTAAGAATACCTGCTCCTTAATTTGTTCTTCATGATGCTTTTGGAAAAGCTCCTGTAGTCTACCTACTTCGTCTTTTAATTGTATAAATTGCTTGTCGTCGAAAGCCTGATTTTCCAATTCTTTAGACAGACGCTGAAAATTCTGTTCTGCATTATACAGCTTCAACTGATATTCATGCAATTCCTTTTCCAGGGCTGGAATATTCAGATTTTTATTCAACACAGACCTAACCTCTTCCAATGTTGAAAAGTCCGATTCTTTCAACTTCGTTTCAAATGCCTGTTCTAAATTTTGGTACTCTTGTTCCAGCGATTGTTTTCGTTCTTTCAGTGCATTTATTTTTTCATTCAAACTAATAATTTGATGATTCGAAGACTCTATTTCAAGTTTTAATTTATCATAATTTTGCTGAACCTGTATAATTTGCTGTTCCAATTGCTGTTTCTGTGCTTGCAATTCGTCTAAAGAGAACTGAGCAAATGCAGACAGGTGCTGCTCCTGGATCTGTTGCTTGAGTAAGAAAACCTGACCACTTTTTTCTCTATAGTCCAGTTGCAACTTGTCCAAACCGGCTTTATACTTGGCCAATACTCCTTCGACCTCCCGAATAGAAAGTTTTTTTTGTTCCAACGTGTTTTCAAGCGTTGTAATGTATTCTTTTTCCTTTTGGATAGCTTGTTCAAGCTCGTCCAGTTTCTTCTCATCGTTGGGCTCAAAACCGTCCCAAACGAAAGCCTTCTGATGAACCTCTAATGCCCCCAAACTATTTTTTTGTTTCTGAAGCGTTTTTTCTTCTATCTCCCGGCATTTTTGCAAAGACAGCTCTAATGAGCTTACTTTTAATAAAAGTCCGTCCAGAGCTTTCTTTTGCACCTTTAGTGACTCTATTTCCTTTTGAATTGTTTCAAACTCCAATTGTACATTTTCGGGTTGAAGAATTTGCGGATGTTCCAACGATCCGCATAACGGACAAGCTTCGCCATTATGAAGGCTTGAACTAAATTCGCCTAACTTTAATTGAAGTTGATAATGTGCCAGTTCAGATAAAGCATTTTGCTCTTTCTGTATCACACTTTCAAGCAAATCCTGTATTAACTTTAAAGAAATATCACTTTTTATATCATTATTAATCAGAATACTTTCTAGATTTATCTCATCTAAAAGTTTAATATTTTCCTGAACCTGATGTTTCGCTTTTTCGTAATCATGTTCGTCTGAAATTAAGGTACTTTTTAGATGTTTATTGGTTAAATACCATTGTCTCAGCTGGCTTAGAAGACTATAATCGGGCAGTTCCCTATTCCGCTTTTTTATTTCTAAGGCCAAGGCCTCCGATTCATCAAACAGTTTTACCCTTTCGGCTTCTTTATTGTCTAAAATAACCTGCCCGTTAGCAACCCTTTGCTGCAATTCCTGCAAATCGGCATCCAGTTTAAGAATTTCTATACTCTTGTCGTAATCAGCTGATTTTAATTTCCAATTGTCTAGTTGATCAAAATCTAATTTTAATAAATTAAATCTTTCCTGGTTAATAACCAAGATATTATTAACATTATCTAAAGATTTTATTAAAGAAGAAAGATCCTGCTCTAGTTGTCCCCTATCCTGTTTTAATCTGGCATGCTGCAGTAAATCTGCCCTGAAATGCAACATACAGAAATTGAATTGGGCAATACCTGTTCTTAATTCATCAAAGTAATTCTTTCGCGAATGGAGTTCATTCAGCTGTAAACTGTAGGATTGATATTCCTGATAGGCATGCTTTAATTTATCCATTGCCTGCAACAATAAAGCCTTATTGTCTAAATCAGCTTTAGTCTCTTTTACAATTTGAGACAATGCGTTTAGTCTTTCTTTACTTGCTTCGATTTCTTCTAGGCTGATCATACCATAGTTCGACAGTTCGCCTGTCAGTCTTTGAATATGTTCGTTATTTTTCTTTTCAAGAGATACCGCCTGATAGAAGAATTCATATTTTTCAAGTTGAAAAATCTCGCGTAACATCACCGTACGATCCTTATCCCCCAACTGTAAAAACTCCTGAAACTTTCCTTGCGGAATAATAATCGTTCTCCTGAAGTTGTCATAACTTAACCCGATTACCTGTTCGCCATTTGCCCCATCAAGAGGTTGCCATAAACCATCTACCAATTTATAAGATGTTCTTTCCAGGGTCCCCACCTTATCGTGGTTTTTGGCGTTACGTTTACCACGAACTACAAACCGATACCTAAACCCGTCGTAATTGATAAAAGTAAAATCGATGAGCAATTCATTCGATCTCAAATTCATCATATTATAGCTCCTGTTGTCGGTTCTGTTTAAACGTTCGGTATCTCCATACAATGCATAGGAAATAGCTTCTAAAATAGAAGATTTACCCGATCCTACTGCGCCGAAAATACCAAAAAGCTGTCCCTCCAGCAATCTGGTAAAATCTATGGTCTGTTCTTTCTGATAGGAATATAAACCTTTAATGGTTAAAGAAACTGGAATCATTTTACTCTCCTATTTGCTCTGCTTTGATCTCTCTGAATAAATTTATGATATCTTCGTTAGGCGCCTGTCCATTAAACCTGGATTTAAAATACTGTACAAACAGCTCGTCCATGTTCTGACTGAGGTCTACACTTTGCTTCTCTGCGGTATCTTCTCCAGTCCGTTTAATCTCCGGAATCAGCGCAACGATACCATCGTGATTCTGAAACAGCATTTTTCTGTCTTCTGCCCTTAAATAATCAGGTGTAACCAGGGTCAGTTCTACCAGAGCAGTTGGATGCTGCGTTAACCAGTCCAGCGCCTCAGCTACCGTTTCGAATCGCTTTCTATGTAAAATGCGACCTGCGGTTAAAGCTATTTTTTCGTACTTTACCCGAGTATCAGGAAGGATATCAAAGACCGTTACATATTTGGTTTGCCCTGCCTCTGAAAAGCTATAGGAAAGCGGACTGCTGCTATAAACTATGGGGCATGGCTCATGATCTATTTGCTGGAAACGGTGTAAATGCCCTAAAGCTACATACTGGATTTGTTGGGGAACATTCTCTGAGAATACCGCCTGCGCGCCCCCAATATGTAAAATTGGCTTCTCGTCTTCCGGTTCTTCAGGAGGAATTGTTCCTTTCTTCATCATAAAAAGATGTGTTACCAGCATATTTACACCGACTTCGTCACAATATTTATCTGCCAGTTTCTGCCAGTGTTGCTGCAATACGTCCTTCAGGCTTGCTTCCGGATTGTCTATGCCCAGAAAAGTCTTTAGTCTGTACTCACTCGCATATGGCGTTACAATAAGGCGCAAAGGATAATCGTATTTGGGAAGCCGTACTTCTATAAAACCAGCCTCGCTCTGTTCTATGGATATGCCGCAATCCAAACGGCAGGTATTCACATGAGAATAAGGATACCCTATAAAGATAATACCACATTCTTTTGCCAGAGGATCGGGTGCTTCTACTCTATCCGGAGAATCGTGATTTCCTGCAATAGCGACCACCAATCGCTTACCATTATTGGTAAGACGTTTTAAAGTCCTGTACAACAATTCTACAGCTTCTGTCGCAGGATTGAAATTATCGAACAGGTCGCCCGCTACAATCACAACATCTGCCTGCTGCTCATTGGCAATGCGAACTATTTCATCCATTACCATTATTTGCTCAGGCATTCTGGAGATTCGTTCCAATTTCTTGCCCAAATGCCAATCGGCTGTATGCAGAATTCTCATGCGATAAATATAGGAAATCGTCTCCTGCTTTAACTTGCTCCGTTGACTATTTTACACAGATATCTTAATCTGAAAAGCTTCCAAAACCTTTTCCAGGACAATTCTGATGTATTTATAAAAAATAATGGCTTTGTTTTGAACGATTTGCATTTTTATAGGAAAAAATATTTTTAGATATGCATTGAATTCCCTAATATTGCATCGCAAATCGAAAAAGATTTCAGCTCCTATAGCTCAGTTGGTTAGAGTAGAAGACTCATAATCTTTTGGTCCCTGGTTC
>NZ_JBEBVH010000156.1:0-9371 GCF_040392825.1 Pseudopedobacter sp. | reverse complement strand
GTAGTAGGATGATTAGGGTCTACCTGATGTATATATTTAGCAATATCATTTACCGCAGTCCATAATTTAGTATTGGTATAACTTGCGTCAGCCTCATTTCCAATAGACCAACATAACAATGCGGGGTGATCTTTAAAACGAATGATGTCTTGCTTCATTTGCTCCAACTGCTGAGCTACCGCTGTTTCATTGTTATAATCAAATCCATCTGTTTCGCGTTTTATGTAAAGCCCCAAGTTCACATACAGCCCTGCTTCATAAGCTTTATCCAGAATTGACCTTGTGGCATCACTTATACCGTAAGTTCTAATGGTATTGGCTCCAAAATTTCCTGCCATATCTGAAAAATTGTTTATTGCCGCCCCTTTAACATAAAATTCATTACCTCTTACAAACATCTTCCACGTTCCGCTCGACTTAGATAATGTAACTTTTGCCGGTGGCGGCAAATTGGTTTCTACAAAAGAGTTTTCAGGTATAGGATAATCATACCTATCATTGCAGCTACACAGCAATATCATCAATAACGAATAAAATATCGTGTTACTAATTTTCATTCTTAAATATTCCATGACTAATGAGGTTTAGTATTACCAGGTTTGATTATCTGTTTAAGATCCAGTAGTTTTTTCGAAAGATCATCATAGGATACATTCTGAACAGCTACATTGCTATCTATAGCCATAGAAGCTGCAACTGCTGCCGATTGTCCTAATACCATATAAACTGGTTCCATTCTTATGGAACTATAGGCTACATGCGAAGCCGACAAACATATCGGTACCAGTAAATTACTACATTCGCTTTTCTTTGGTGTAAGCGAATAATAGCTGATAGTATAAGGAACAATTGGTTTAAAAATGGTTCCTTCGTATCTTAATTTACCCTCTTTATCGATAACTTTTGATACATAATGGCAATCCAGGGCATAGCTGCCTACTCCTACGGGATGATTTGCGTTATCCCTATTCTCTTTCGTGACATTTTTTTCAATCATCACATACTCTCCAATCATTCTTCTTGCTTCTCTTACGTAAATGTGATTAGGAAAATTTCCTGTATCTTCAAACTCATCTTTTGCTAGTCCCCAATCGCTCATTTCTTTTCTGATAGGTTCCGGAATGCGTGTATCATGTTCCAACAACCATAACATACCCAACGCATAGTCTTTATGTAATTGCTCAATTTCTTTTCTTTTGTTGTAGTCTGCCTCTGCATAATCATAACTTGCGCCAAAAAAGTCCAGATGGTTAGTATCCGTTTTACGATTTGGCATTGGGGTTAAAGTGATTATCTTCTGAAGTGTTAAATCTGGGTTTAATTGTATGCGCCTTACTAAGACTTCGTACCATTGTGGATTGTAATTTACTGGCTTTTGTACTTTGATTCTATTAGCAGGATCATCAGTTAGCGTTAATCTATAGCAGTAAGCCTGCACTTTCTTATCATTTGCTCCCTGCTTAACTGTTGGCTTTTTATCTATGTAAGGGAGCAAACCTGATTTTTTATTCCCAGCAACTACATAAGGATCTACGGTACTTAAATCTGTGCCCTGTTCGTAATTAATTCTGTACCCATTTAAAGTTTCGTTGTAAGTACTGTTTGCTTCGCGCCCCACTATATAGGAAACTCCCGCTTTTGCCATTAAATCGCCTTCGTAAGTGGCATCAATAAACATTTTAGCATTTACGGTTTTTCCACTTTCCATAACAATAACCGCAATCTGATTTCCTTTCTTTTTAACGCCTCCTTTTAACTGCAAACGTTCATTAAACCATAATTTAACGCCTGCTTCCTTTAGCATATCCAGCATAATTTTTTCGGCGACTTTAGATTCGTAGACCCATTGCATTTGGCGCTCATCGTTTTTCCCACGATAAGTTCTTTTTAAAGATTTAATAAAAAATTCATCACGATTCTGGTTTTTCCAAACAGCAGGGTTTAAATAATAGCTATGAATCCGTTGATAGAACTCTCTAGCCAATCCGCCTACCATATCGTTACGATTCATATCGGTAGCAGTAAGCCCCGAAGTTGTTAAGCCTCCTACATGCTGATTTTTAGAAATGAGCACCACATTCTTTCCCAAACGGGCGCCCTGTATTGCCGCGATTACGCCAGACGCAGATTCTCCATATACACAGATATCAAAAGTATTATCCGAATTATTTGCGTATATCGTACTGCTGAATATCGTTATCCATAAAAAGATGATTGTCTTCGCTATTTGTCTCATATCTCTGTCTAAATGTTAATCTTATGTTTATATTATTTAAATCGCACTTTTCCACCTCTTTTCAAAAATTTGGAATTCTGTTGCGCTGCATATCTAGTTATAACCGGGGTTTTGCGGAAAATTTTCTGCTCCCATATTAATAATTTCAGTTTCCGGAATCGGCCACCTTATAAAATGAGGGTTGGCAGGAAGGTTCGTTCTTCCGGTAGTAGAATTACTTATCTCCGGATCTCCTGCATAGTTAGATACCTGGGAAATCAATATTCCCAGCCTTTTTAAGAAATACCATCTGTCTCCTTCAAAAGAAAGCTCTCTGGCTTGCTCATCTATAATATCTTTAATAGTCAGTGTTCCGGTAAATTCATCGTTGCCTGCTCTTTTCCAGGTTTCGTTAAAATATTGTTTAGCTAATACCTGATTTCCTTTCATTAAAGCAGCTTCTGCGCCAATAATGTAGGTTTCTGCCAAACGATAAAGAATTACATCTTTATAGCCTCTTGGCTCAGAAGGGTTACGTGTCCATATATCGCCATATTTTGTGCAGCCGGGATAAACCAGCCTGTTTTTGGTACCGTTTTTATACAGGGGAAAATAATCTCCCGGCTGAACAGTTACTGAACCATAAGCTATTGCCTTATCTGTGGTATTTTTATATCTGTGGATATAAAAGCTATTATATCGTTTATCTTTTGCCTGATTATATAAAGAAAATAAGTAAGGGTTTGGTAAACATCTCCCGTAAGTGTAACCCCAATTTTCATAGCTGCATGCATATTCTGCGGTGCCTCCAATTTCCTGCCTGTAGGAAGCAATAAAATATGCTGCAAAATAGCTTCCCATTGGTGTTCCTGTAGATAAATTACCTCCCGGATTTTTACTCCATTGCTGCACCATTAAGGCTTCCCTATGGTTCAAATCTCCGGCATTGAAAACGGCGTCCAGATCTATTAGATCATAAAATCCGGATTTATCTATTTCATCTACCTGCTCCAATGCTTCGTCCCAATCTTTTATCCACAAAGCAGCCTTTGCCTTTATATGACGGGCTACTGCCTGATTAAACCTTCCTGGCTCGACCGACTGCCAACCCAAATTTTCTATAGCATAGTCCAGATCGCTATAAAGCAAATTCAATACTTCTGCAGTTGTTGCTGCTCTATAGGTCTTTGGTTCGTCTACATTTTGCCATGTAGTTGGTTCGGTATTCAGCCATATTCTGTCGAAAGTTCTGTACAGTAAAAAATAAGATTGCGCTCTAAAACATCTTGCCTCGGCTATGGTTGCTTTTAACGCATCTGTCTGTGGGAGCTTTTCTCCTGCAGCAATAATCTCATTGGCTTTACCAATAATCTGGTACATGGTTTTCCACATATGAGCGGCCTGTGACGACGAAGGCTTTAGGTTATTGGGATCATAAATACCAAAATAATTCCCTGTTCCTCCATTAGTCACGGCTAAATCTGTCCCTCTTTCCAATGCGAAAACAGTGGCATTTTCGGTATCGCTGGCGTAATTACGTGATAAAGTATATACAGCGTTCACTGCCAGTTTTAAACCTCCTTCTGTACTATAGATATAATCTGCAGAATATTTGGTTTTATTTTCTTCTTCCAGCATCTTGGTACAGGAAGCGAATATCACAGATAATGATAAAATATATAATATGTTCCTTTTCATATTCATAGTGCCTGGTTAGAATGAAAAATTTAATCCGAATAAAAGTGTCCTGGGTTCAGGATAAGCACCTGGGTTTTGTTCAGGGCCATATCCTTGCACATCTGTCAATGTCCATACATTGCTTATTGTAGAGAATAATTTCAAATTCTCCACGCCCATTTTCTTAACAATTCGATCTGGCATGGTATAAGACAATGAAATGTTCCTCAATCTCAAATAGTCAGCCTTTTCATAAGCTAAAGATGTCAGATATACGGGAGCTTGTATAAAATTAGGAGCAGGAGCCTCATTTGATGGATTGTTTATGGTCCAATAATTTCTACGAATACCATTTCTTTTTCCTGTTAAGTCTCCCCCATTTTCAAAGGTTGATAAATAAGGATTGTAGAGATAGCCCCCAGTCAGGTAATAAATATCAAAAGAAAGGTTAAAATCCTTATAATCAAGACTTGTAATAAAGGAGGTAATGAATTTAGGATCTCTCTGAATAATTATTCTATCATCTGCTGAAATCACATGATCTCCGTTAGTGTCCCTGACGCGAATACTTCCCGGAGCTGCAGCGGGCATGTGCGAATTAGCGATATCATCTGTCAACTGCCAAATACCGTCAAACTGATAATTGTAATATACATTCATCGATTGACCTATAAACCAATTATTATTTAAATCATTAGCTGGCTTTCCATTTGCATCTAATGCACCGTCAATTTTTTTAATTTTATTTCTATTAGCTGTAAAGTTTACGCCTACATTCCATTTAAAGTCTTTCTTACTAACAGGTATAGCATTAAAAGCGAGCTCTATACCTCTATTTTGCACATGTCCCAAATTAACCAGTTGACTTGAATATCCGCTTGTCGTTGGTAACGACCTATCCACTAAAAGATCAGTAGTTTGAGTATCATACAACTCAAAAGATCCATTTATTCTTCCATTAAAAAAGCCGTAATCTAAACCCAGATTCGTAGAGGTGGATGTTTCCCATTTGAGGTTAGGATTAGTTAAATCTGCATTTGGCAAATAACCGACATAAGCTACGCTTCCAAATTCCGTCAGGTATTTATCTGCTAATCCTAATGTGGTATAAGGGCTGATAGCCTGATTTCCTACCGCTCCATAGCTCAATCTGATTTTCAAATCCGACAGAAAATCTACATTTTTAAGAAATTCCTCTTGTTTCGCCCGCCATGCCAATGCTGCTGATGGAAAATATCCGTATTTGTTATTCGCACCAAAAACCGATGAACCGTCTACCCTCATGGCCAGAGTAATCAAATATCTGCTATCATAATTATATCTCGCTCTTGCCAGATACGACAGCAATTTCCTGTCTGAGAACTCGTAAACCGGAACCGCATGACTCGTTGCCGAAGCTATAGCATTATAAGACAAGTCATCATTAGGAAAACCAAAACCAGTATTACTTATCCGTTTCCATTGTATACCATTCAAACTGGCCATTCCGGTAGCATCAAAATGATGCTTGCCAAAATCTTTGGTATAGTTTAGTATATTTTCTACCAGATAATCATTATAAGTACTTTCTGCTACAATAGCCCTTCCGCCATTATTTCTTCCTGTTGTATGATTAATTCCTAAATAAGAGTTCTCCTGCACTTTCCTGGTATTCAGGCTGGTATTTAATCTATATGACAACCCTTTCGCTATTTTCCAGTCGCCAAAAAGATTAAAGTTAAGTCTATCTGTAATATTGTTATTTTCTGAATTTCTGTTATTCCATAATGGATTATAGTGAGACTCGCCTGCTTCGGTTACGTCTTCTCTTAATGAGCCATCAGCATTATAAACCTCTGCTAATGGCGGCATGGTTATAAACGAATTAAAACTTCCGTCTACAATGTTTCTGTAAGATTTAGTGTATGATATATTCGAGCCTAAGGAAATTTTACTCGAAAGCGTTTGATCTATATTTAGTCTTCCAGTGAATCTTTTATAATCAGAAGATGGGACTATACCGTCCTGATAAAAATGGCCTAAAGACAAAGCATATTTTGTCTTTTCGTTTCCTGACTGTATTAGAACATCATTTTTATTCTGCCATGCGGTCTTTAACATCACATCTTCCCAATCTATATAGTTTTTTGAATGATAAACATCACTCATAATACCCCTGAAAGCCTCACCCTCGTCATAATATCCATATGCATTATAGAATGCCTCTTTACGGTAAGCAGCCCATTGTTCACCATCGTAAAACTCAAAATTTCTGTATAGGTGCTGTACTCCTGCATAAGAGTTTACATTCACCCTGGTTTTACCAGAGACACCTCTTTTAGTGGTTATTAGAATTACTCCATTAGCTGCCCTGGCTCCGTAAATGGATTGTGCCGATGCATCTTTTAGAATTTCTACAGAGGCAATCTCGTTGGCATTAATATCATCTATACTTGCAATAGGCACCCCATCAACAATATAAAGAGGGTCGTTACCTGCAGAAAGCGACCGCCGACCCCTGATCAATATACTGGAACTTCCACCCGGAGCTGCACTTCCCATGGTAACCTGCACTCCCGGAGCTGCGCCCCTTAACATTTCACTTACACTGGTAGTGGGCATTTTGTTTATTTGTTCTGCGGTTACAGAAGAAATAGCTCCTGTTACATCACTCCTTTTCTGTACACCGTATCCTACAACCACTATCTCGTTCAAATATTCGGTAGAGGGGACCATTTTTACTTTATAGTCTGCATTATCGTCAATTTTTAAGGTATGGTTTTTAAATCCCATCATGCTGAACGTAAGCTCGGTATCCCCGTCAGTTACTTTAAGTGAGAAAGCGCCATTTACATCGGTCATAACGGCATTTCCCGATGTATTGGCCTTTACCATGACAGCAGGTAATGGATTTGAATTTTCATCTACTACACTTCCTCTTATTATTTTATCCTGAAGTACTTTTTTTATGATAATTGTGTTATCACGGATGGTATAAGAAACTTTAGAATTGGCAAGAATATATTCCATGATCCTTTCTAAAGGTGCATTCTTGAAAGAGCCTGTTATTTTCTTGTTTTCATTTAAATCAAGCGGCGAGTATATAAATTTTAATCCCATGCGCTGGTTAAGCTCTTTAAATACTTCTTTGATAGTCGTGTTGTTAAATGAAATGGAAATCCCTTGCTGATTTCCCATTACCATCTGAATATTTAAAAAACATATCAGCACCAATGGGCAAAATGCTCTCCTTACAGCTCCCGACAGAGCCGTTCTTACTTTTTGTACTTTTTGCATTTGAAGCTACGTTTTAGTGTTGTTTACAATGGTTTATCTATTTCCAAATAAGACCTGTGGTTAAGTTTACCTGATATATATCTTGCCTGCGCTTTTTTGATATTTCACATTATTAGTCAATTCTATAAGTTCAAGTACTTCGTTTATATTCTTGTACCTGCTTATCATTCCGGTTATTGGTATATTTTCAATAGAACGGTCTACAATTATGTTTTGTCCATACCATTGGGCTATCTCTGCCATTACATCGGCCATTTTCTCGTTTTCAAAATGGAATAATCCTTTATGCCACGCTTCCACTTTATAACTATCGGAAGATTTTGTTACCAGTATATTAGCCTCATTGCTCTTTAATGAAGCTTTCTGATCGGGCTTTAAAATAACCTCTGTATGATAATTGTTATGTGTCAACTTTATTTTTCCTTCCAACAGCAATACATCTTCATTAGATTTGCTGCTAGAATTGACAACAAAACGGGTCCCTAATACCTCTATAGTTTGCAGCGCTGTTTTAACAACAAATGGTTTATAGTTTTTGTCTTCTTTAATCTTTTGTACATCAAACAACACCGTTCCTTCTATCCTAACCATTCTTTTATTGTTTTCTTCCGGAAGAATTTCCAGAGTAGAGTTAGGATTAAGCCATGCTTTTGTTCCATCCTGCAACAGGAAGGTGAATATTTTATTTGTCGGGTTTTTAATCTGACTTAGTTTTTCGCTTAGAGTACCGGTCGGATCTTCTTCAATAATGAATACTTTTTCATCACCTATCATTTTATAAGATAGTTTCCCCGATATGCTATCCTGCAATTGATAACTTTTACCATCGTTTAATATTACTATTGGAACATTTTTATCTTGTACATTTTTCACATAATATGGCTTTTTGCCTTCAGGTACAGCATTATAGTTGTTATAGATAAGTATAGCGACTGTAGCTATGATTGTTATGCTGGCAGCTATTTTAAGATATATAAAACGGCGGCTACTGCGATTCGATTCCCTGGTATCTGTACTTTCTATACGTTGATGTATTTTTGCTTTTATCTCTTTTTCAATAGCGGTCAATTTTGATTCAGAAACATCTGCATCACGAATAGAATCGTAGAAATAATCTACCAGTTCTTCTTGCTCTGCAGTAGATTTTCCTTTCAAATATTTATCTATAATAGATAAAAATCTATTTTTTAAAAACCTGTTAGACATATCTTATTTTTCGGTTTATAAATGCTCTCTAATGATAAGTCGTAATTAAACGTCTTATATCCCAAAAAAAATCAGAAATAAAATAAAAAGTGCTCTTCGAAGAAGTTTATACAGTTCGGGAGACGAATTAAGAACCTGGTTTTGAACAGTTTTTGGTGAAATATTCAATTTTAACGCTATTTCTTTGTTAGAAAGCCCTTCTTGATATTTTAAACGGAATATTTCTTTCCTTTTATGGGGTAAAGAATCAATCCAATCTTTTAGAGACGCAAAAAACTCTTTATCTAAGAGTTTAGAGTCTGCATAAACATTTTCCTTAATCTCTTCTGTAAAATTCTCAATTTCTATAAACTCATAGCGGTTTTTTCTGAATTCATCTAATACTTTAAATTTTACAGATTGGGCGAGGTAAGCCTTAACATTGTTGATTGCCTTCACATGTCTCTTATTCCATAAGTCTACAAATATCTCCTGTACAATATCCTTGGCAAGGTCCTCATGTTTCAGTTTACTGTAAGCCTTTATGTAAAGTTCTTTCCATGTTCTGGCATATAGCTCATCAAACGCTCTACTGTCATCTGCCTTGATGTCTACAAGCAAATCTTCCAATGTGTATAAAGAATAAGACTTCATGACGAGTTAAAAGACTTAGGTTTAATCGGTTAATAGCAAACTTATAAAAGTTCGCCGTTACAAACAAACATTATTTCGAAGCTAAATCAAGCTATCTACAAAATAAGCTTCTCTATGGTAGTAGTTTTTTACATCAGCTTTTACTATACTGATTTTTTCCAGTCTCACATCTTTTGCAAAAACTAAATTCTTAAAAAGCCACTTAAGTGCCAATAAAAAGCTAGTCTTCTTTTGAAGTATATCAATCATAAAGCAATCTGAATAATTTGGTTTATAAAATATCCTTTATATAAAGAGTCGTATTAAAAGAACAAATGTCCCAAAAAAAAATAAAAAAAGTTTTTTTGAATTATCGCACATGACA
>NZ_JBEBVH010000155.1:0-9392 GCF_040392825.1 Pseudopedobacter sp. | reverse complement strand
TTTCGCATGATTTCAATTCGCCTTTAAGCAACATTCAAACGTATCTTGACATTCTCGAGCGCGCCGACCTAACAGCAGAAGAACGAAAAGAACTGGAAAATGAACTAAGAAGGGTAACCAGCGACACACAACATTTCTTGAATAATTTACTGTCATGGACAAAAAAGCAGATGGAAGGATTTGATTTTTCTATTGCCGCCATTGACATAAACAAATGTTTATATGGCACGCTGGAAATCTGCAAAAATCTGGCTGCAAACAAAAACCTCGTTTTTGAATATAAAATACATAAAGACACTTTCGTTAAAACTAACAGCGATATATATCAGCTTATTGTACGTAATTTAGTCAATAATGCTATTAAATTCACTCCATCAGAAGGGAAAGTAGAAGTTCTGTCTGTTCTTGAAAAGGATACACTCACTTTAAAAATAATAGATAACGGTAACGGTATACCACAAGATAAACAAGATCAAATATTTACCTCCAAAATCAAGTCAACCTTCGGTACTAATAACGAAAAAGGAACTGGTCTGGGATTAAGAATGTGTAAAGAATTTACCGAAGCTTTAAATGGTAAAATATGGTTTGAAAGTGAACAGGGAAAGGGCACCACATTTTATCTTCAGATGCCCCTGGGATATCATTTTTCCTAAATGGAGATCATACATCATCTATTTATAATACCTTTCAATTCTTTTATCAGGTACAAGCCAAATTAATGCGATGGCATAATAAATTATGATGCCAACGATGGGCTCCACCAGTGCTGCCAATATTCCTATGATATATCCTAACGTTGAAACAACTTCCTTTTTGCCAGAAGTTACCGTCTTTGCAATATCAGATTCCCTACTTTCAGTTACTATGGCTACCTTTTCAATAATCCTGAAAGCTATACTGCTCATCACTAAAATAAAACCGTAAACAATAGTGGGTAAGGTAGAATTATAATTTTCTCCCATCCATCCGGTAGTAACAGGTAAAAAAGAGAGCTAGAACAATAAATGAAGATTGCTCCATAGTATCTTTCCATTTACCTTTTTTACAGTATGAAACAGATGATGGTGATTATTCCAGTATATTCCTACATAAATAAAGCTAAAAAGATAGGATAAAAATTTAGGTATATATGGCTTTAAACTTATCAGGCTATCCCCCACCGGAACTTTTAGGTCTAGTACCATAATGGTGATAATAATCGCTAAAACTCCATCACTAAACGCTTCTAAACGGCTCGTTGTCATAAGTTCTCTATATTAGAAATGAAAAAATAAATCTAATAATTTCTAAATTATTATTCATTGTGATATAAATTTACTTACTTCTTTTCGAAGGTAAACAGACAGATATTTTTTCGGTTCTGCTCTTAAAAAATGAAATCTTAGCAAGGTATAATGTTATGATTGTATATTCCCATCTTCAAAGATTTTTACTGTATTTTAGTAACAGGCTAACCACATAAATATAGTCTATGAAATTGCTAATTATTGAGGACGAAATGGAGCTTTCGAAAAGTATTACAAAATACCTTTCCGATGAGAGTTATTTATGCGAGCAGGCTTATACTTATGAACAAGCTATCGAAAAAGTAAACCTTTACGATTATGACTGCATTTTATTAGATTTAATGTTACCCGGAGGCAACGGATTAGAGATTTTAAACGATCTAAAAAAAAACACTGGAGTCATTATCATTTCGGCAAAAGATTCGCTGGACGATAAAATTAAAGGGCTCCAAATCGGTGCTGATGATTATTTATCAAAACCATTTTTTTTACCCGAACTTGCCGCCCGGATACATTCAGTAATACGCAGAAGAAATTTCGAAAACTCCAACATTATCACCTATAAAGAGTTAGAGGTGAATGTCATTTCTAAAACTGTAAAAGTTAATTCAACTATCATCCCTCTAACCAAAAAGGAGTTCGACTTATTACTCTTTCTAATGGGAAACAAAAACAAAGTTGTCACCAAAACCGCAATAGCAGAACATCTTTCGGGCGATCTGGCCGAAATGCTCGATAGCTATGATTTTATATATGCCCATATCAAAAATTTAAAGAAGAAGTTAGCAGATGCTGGTTGTGGGAATTATCTTAAAACGTTATATGGCAACGGATATAAGTGGGAAGTATGACAAAGTTACTCAGTAAACCTCTAAAAGCGTTTGCGCTATATGCCCTATTTATTCTTTTGGCTAGCATTCCTGCATATTATTTTATTATTGATCAGATATGGATACATGAGCTTAATAAGCATAATGAGATTGTGAGTTCTTCAATCATAAAGAATCTGAAAAATCAGCATTTGAATAATCACGACCTGGAACATAGCATCTCCTTATGGAATAAGATGCTCCCGGATGCAAAGATATCTCAAGTTGCAAGTCTTCGCCCGGATAGTATATACGATGTGTACAGGAAGTCTGCGGTTCTTTATAGTCATCCCATGGACAGGTTCCACGGATTGGTTACTTATTTTAGTTTGGATGGAAAAAATTACAGCTTAACAGTAGAGACGAACATCGAAGAGAGCTACGAAACCATAGCAGCAATTACAATGATAACAGTTATTTTCTTTTCATTAATGTTGGTCGGTTTCATCATGCTTAATAAAAGGATTTCCGGTTCTCTCTGGAAACCTTTTTATGAAACTTTGGAAAAAATAAAAAACTTTGACATTCATAAACAACAGCATATCGATTTCAAACCTAGTGAGTTTTTGGAATTTGAGGAGATGAACCAGAGTATCCGAAGGCTAATTGAGAGTAATATAAAAGCGTATAACCAACAAAAAGAGTTTACCGAAAATGCATCCCATGAACTGCAAACTCCACTTGCAATAATTCAATCTAAACTTGATATACTACAAAACTCCAATATCGATCAAGAACAATTCCATACGATAGAAGAGGCTGGGAAGGCCCTGACAAGAGTCTCTAAAATTAATAAGAACTTACTTCTTTTAGCTAAAATAGAAAATCAACAATTTTCGGAAACGGAAGAAATCAGTCTTAAGCAATCCATAAATGACTTATTAAATCTGCTGTCTGACTTTCTTAAAGAAAAAGCAATTATACTGGATTTAAACAATGAACTAATTATCCATAGCAATAAAAATTTGTTAGATATTATGCTAACTAATTTAATCATGAACGCTATTAGACATACTAAATCAAATTCTCAGATTCAAATTACATTACAGGGCAAGAGGTTGAGCATTTCTAATACAGGGGACTTTGCATTAGAAGAAGAAAAGTTATTTAAGCGGTTTAGTACAACCAATAAAAATAAACCAGGAGGCGGTTTGGGCCTTTCTATCATTAAAGAAATTACAAAACGGTATAACTGGGAAATAAGCTATTCTTTTCAAAATAACATGCATACATTTTCTATTTGTTTCTAAACGACTTCTGAAATTCAGAATTTATTCAGAATTGGATCTTAACCTTGTCCATAGAAAAGTAGTTTTGAATGTTAAAACAGATTTTAAATAACAGGTATGCCCTGCTTGCCTATTTTATCTTAGGTTTTATTTGCGTTTCCTTTTTACTTCGCACCGGCCTGCTGATGTTTTCACTGGAAAAAACAGAATTTAGTATTGCGGGAATTTTAAGAATTTATGTCCAGGGCTTAATTTTCGACCTTGCGGTCGCTTTACTGTTATCATCAACTTACCAATTATATTTATTGTTATTACCCGAAAAATTAGTCGGCTCTGTTTTCAATAAAGTAGCTACGTATATTTGGCTTACGCTGATGTTGTTTATCTGTTTCCTTTCATTTTTCGCAGAAATAACATTCTGGCAGGAATTTGAAAGCAGGTTCAATTTTATTGCCGTTGACTATCTTATTTACACTTACGAAGTCATTAACAACATCAACGAGTCGTATCCTTTGCCAATACTTATTGGCGGTGTTTTACTACTGGTCTTATTTGCATTTTTATTTCTTAAAAGATTGGCTGTATTTCAACGAGCTTTCAAGAAAGGAATGGTATTCAAAAAGAGAGTAACTCTATCGGGGACGTTATTAATTGTCACCATTTTAACCCCTCTGCTATTGAGCAATTCCAATGCAGACGTTAGCGAAAACAGGTATGAAAATGAGCTGGCTAAAGCTGGTATTTTTTCCTTTTTCTCGGCGTTCAAAAATAACGAGCTTAATTATAATGATTTTTACAGGCTTATTCCCGATAAGTTAGCCTTTCAGTTGGTCCGTTCTGACCTTAAAAACTCAGAATCAACCTTATCAGAACAATGGAACTCTATTAAAAGATTTGTAAAAAATCCTGCGATAGCATATAAACCAAATGTCATTATGATTACGGTAGAGAGTCTGAGTGCCGATTTTCTTGGCTATTTCGGGAACCAAAAACATTTGACTCCAGTTCTGGATTCCCTGGCGCAAACAAATCTCATATTCACTAATATGTATGCTACAGGAACACGTACCGTTAGAGGAATGGAAGCACTATCTTTAAGCGTTCCGCCTACACCTGGGAGCAGTATAGTAAGAAGACCCAATAATGATAAATTAACAACTGTGGGATATATTTTCGAACAGGAAGGCTATACCAGAACATTTTATTATGGAGGTGATGGCTATTTTGATAATATGAACGAATATTTCGGTAAAAATGGCTTCGACATAACTGATAGAGGCAGAAAATTAAACTTAGGCGATTCTTACTCTACACATCGTAAATTAATTGCCGACAACGAGATACAATTCGAAAATGCATGGGGAATTTGTGACGAGGATTTGTTTAATACTGTTGTAAAAGGTTCTGACGAATCGTTTAATGAGGGAAAACCGTTTTTTAATTTCGTAATGACTACTTCTAATCACCGCCCTTTTACATTTCCTGCCAACAAAATCAATATGCCGCAAGGAAATCGAGAAGGAGCTGTTAGATATACAGATTATGCAATAGGTCAGTTTTTAAACAAAATTAAGCGTAAGCCGTGGTATAAAAATACGGTAGTCATTATCATTGCAGACCACTGTGCAAGTAGTGCCGGTAAAAATGAAATTGATGTTAGTAAATATCACATTCCCTGTATGGTAGTGAATTTGCCAAATCAACAGCACAAAACTATAGACAGCGTGTGTTCTCAGATTGACCTTTATCCTACATTATTCAACATCTTAGGATGGAGTTACCAAAATAATCTTTATGGACAGGATGTTTTGGAGAAAACCTATAAACCAAGGGCTTTTTTAAGCACTTACCAGAAACTGGCTTATTTAAGTGGAGATAGTTTAGTAATACTGGGCCCACAACAGCAAGTAGAAACTTTTAAATATAATAAACTCAATAACCAACAAATTACAATACAGCTTAATAAAAAGACTGTAGAAAAAGCCATTGCCTATTATCAAACAGCTTATGATTTGTTTAAAAAAGGCGGTTTAAAACAATAACAATGTTAAACAAGTTTCCCTCAATTTGCTAATTTAGGCTCTGGGCATAACATTGTAAGTTGGGTCTTCATTTACATTTACTTCAACAATACCGTCTGCATTTTGGAGTAAACGCTTACAATCCGGACTTAAATATCGCAATGTAATACGCTTATTTATCTTTGCATAACGCTCGGTTATCTTATTCAGCGCATCTACGGCAGACATATCCACTACCCTACTGTCTCTAAAATCAATGATGACCTCTTCAGGATCGTCCATTACATCGAATTTTTCTAAAAATGCAGTAGTAGAGCCAAAAAACAACGGACCGTAAATTTCATAGTGTTTAATTCCATTCTCATCTACATATTTACGAGCTCTTATACGTTTCGCATTATCCCAGGCAAAGACCAATGCCGAAATAACTACACCAATCAGTACCGCCAGAGCCAGATTATGCAGTATTACAGTAATGGCAGCAACCAGAATACCTACAAAAATATCGGATTTTGGAAATTTATTAATAATACGAAAGCTTACCCATTGAAAAGTCCCTATAGCAACCATCATCATTACTCCAACCAGTGCTGCCATCGGTATTTGCTCTATAAATGGTGCCCCTACTAAAATTACAACCATAATAGTTACAGCACCAATAAAAGCAGAAATGCGTGTACGGGCTCCGGAATTTAGGTTTACCAGGGTCTGAGCAACCATTGCACATCCTCCCATTCCACCAAAAAAACCATTAATAATATTAGCAGTCCCCTGAGCTACGGCCTCTTTATTAGAATTTCCTTTCGTATTTGTAATTTCATCAACCATATTCAACGTCAGTAACGACTCTACTAAACCAACGCCAGCCATGACTAAAGAATATGGAAAAATTAATTTCAAAGTTTCAATAGAAAAGGGAACATCAGGGATATGGAAAGAAGGAAAAGTTCCACTTATAGAAGCTATATCTACCACTTTCTTAGTCTCGATATCAAAAAACAGAACTAAGAAAAATATAGTCAATATAGCAATTAAAGAAGCCGGAATCGCTTTGGTAATTCTCGGAAAACCCAGAACAATAAAAATAGTTAACAGGGTTAGTCCAAACATTGTATACAAGGATTGACCTGTCATCCATGTTACTGCCCCTATCTCCGAAACTATTTTAAACTGCTCTAACTGAGCCATGAAAATAATAATGGCCAAACCATTAAGAAAACCATACATTACCGGCTGAGGAATTAATCGCACAAATTTCCCCATTTTAAATATTCCAACGAGTAGCTGAAGAATACCGGCCAGAACGACAGCAGCAAAAAGATATTGAACACCATGAGATGCAGCTAAAGCAATAAGTACCACAATTGTAGCTCCTGCACCACCCGATACCATACCTGGTCGACCTCCAAGAACAGCTGTCACCAGTCCCATTAAAAATGCAGCATAAAGACCGGTCAATGGCGAAAGACCAGCTAAAATAGCAAAAGATAGAGATTCGGGAATCATGGTCATTGCAACCGTTAAACCGGCCAGAATTTCATTTTTAAGATTAAGAGTACCTGACGATTTTATAGTGATAGCTTTCTCCACAAGTTAAAAGGTTAAATTCAGAATTTGTTCCGGTGGCAAAGCTAGCTTTTAGATCATAAAAAGACAATAACTTATTGATTCGCTAATAGATCACACCTTCTCTTCTTAGATTCTATACTGAAACATCATTAACTTTTCTGATTGCAAATTATTTTTAGAAATAAAAGTAAATTTGTTTCATAAACCTATATTAACTACTTTAGCTTTTAACCATCAAATAAATTAAAAACCCATTTTCTCTTCAGATATGCAGTTGGAAGCTCAGATACATGATCTAACCAATAACCTCAAAAAGGGCGAATTACAGGTTTCGGATATAGGAGAATTGGTTCCTGCGTCTGTTATGTTGCATGATCTAGACGGTCTTCAGCCAACCGGCTGTAGTTACATGAACAACTGGGGATGCGAACGCTTAGGAACATCTGTAAACGATATTAATGAACTCGGAGAATCTTATTATGAACGATATTTTATAAAAGAAGAGTCTTTGTCTATATTTCAGGGCATGACTCGGTATCTTGTAGAAAATGACTTCAGTAAACAATATACCTTTTTTCAACGAGTGAAGTTATTTGAAGAGATTGATTATATATGGTTCTTTACCGTTTGCAAGCTGGTAAAAATAAAAGAGCAACAGCAGCTAACTAATAAACTTGTGTTGCTTTCTTCTCCAATAACGGGTATAGGTAATATGATTCAGCGTTTTAACAAAATGCTGAATCAAGACAGATATGTACATCAGCATTATATAAAATTCGCAAAACTGACGAAAAGGGAAAAAGAAATTATCACTTTATTGTGTGAAGGAAAATCATCCGCTGAAATCGCAGAAATGTTGTTTGTATCTACAAATACGATAATTACTCACCGAAAAAATATTACTAAAAAACTCGGCATCAAATCTTTTGCCGAACTTATCAAATTTGCGATAGCATTTGATCTGGCAGAATAACTTGCACCTCAATTAATTTAAGAATGAAGCATAGTCGTTTAAAAAGTAGTTTGCTTATCAAACAGATTGACTAGCTGCCATTAAAGAAAGAGACTGTTCAATGTTATAAAAATCCAACATAAAACTAAACTTACTTCTTTACAGCAGATAAACGCTGAATTCCACCAAACTTCAAAATCAGCCATGCTAAAGGATGCAAAAAAGCCATAATTAAAAACCATTGCATATAGCCCTGCCCCTGCACTAATGATAAAACCGGATCGAAGACAGCATGAAAACCCTTATCTAAAAAGCCTCCTGATTTTGTATTACTTTCGGTTACCATTGCGGCAACAATCATATTCATAATAATACCTCCAATTGTACTTCCAGCTGCGACCACACTAAAAACCGTTCCTAAAGAATGTTTTGGAACAACATCAACTACCAGAGAGCTAATATTTGTAAGCCAGGCTAATGAAGCTAAAACAGTGCAAAAAGTTAAAACCATTGAAAAATTTAAACCGGTAACATTTGCAATAAAAGGAGATAATGGCATCATACAGGCACAACCTAACATTACCCACATCCTGCTATTCGCGGGCTTAATTCCTTTTTTGATAATTAAACCGGAAAGTATACCGCCTAATAAGCTACCAATTCCTGCTGCAGCATAAATGAGCCAGGTTATTTTCAAACCCTCTTGAGTTAACCCTCTATCAGCACTTAAATATTTTGGAAACCAAAATTGATAAAAATACCATACCGGATCAGTAATTAACCTTGCAACTAACAGCAACCATGTGCCTCTAAATAGCAAAATTGTTTTCCAGGACCATGCATTTTTCATCTCTGTTTCATCCGGATTTTCCATAGCTTCAGAGTTTTGAATCATATTCAATTCTGAAGAACTAATGAGATTGCTTTTCTCCGGTTTTTGGTAAATAACACTCCAGGGAATTAACCATAATAACCCAGCAAATCCAGTTAGAATAAACGCTAGTTTCCAACCAGTACCTTGTCCTAATATACTTACGATTAATGGCATCGTCTCAGAATAAGCATGAGTTGCCAAAGGGATTACAATATAAGGAGCAATGGTTGCTCCAATGGTTGCACCCATAGTATATAAACCTATGGCGATTCCTCTTTCTTTCGCTGGAAACCATTCTGATACGGCTTTGCTGGCAGCGGGCCAAACCCCTGCTTCACCTAATCCTAACATAAACCGATAAAAACCTAAAGAAATCACAGTACTTGCTGCCGCTGTAAACATATTAGCTAATGACCACCAGGTAACAAAAACCAGCATTGCTGCCTTTGTCCCTATTTTATCAGCTATACGCCCGGAAATTAAGTAAGAAATGGTATACGCGACTAAAAATATATTAATCACATTGGCATAATCATTATCATTCATGTTTAAATCTATCTGTATAGTTGGAGCTAAGGCAGATAGCGTT
>NZ_JBEBVH010000154.1:0-9458 GCF_040392825.1 Pseudopedobacter sp. | reverse complement strand
AAAGGAACAATCAATCATTTTTTAACATCAAAATTTTAGCATCATGGCACATAACTATGTCTTTCTTTATGATATTTAGCAATCCTTGGAGATAAATGGTCATATTAAAGGCTTCATCTATCAACCTTGGATATTGTGTAGCCATAGCTTCTTCTTTTCTGTGTATTTCTAAAATAACTGTCTCTAAGCGGTTTCTCATTACGATTAGTTTATTTTGTTACAATGTATTCTGAACGAAACTGCTTCGTAGAAAATAAACTATCGCTCTCTTTAATAGAAGTGTGCTTTAATTGGACAGAATTTTTTAATCCTATTCAACTTTAATCATTCTGAGTCAAGTAAGTTACTTATTATCTCGATTTAAAATAAAAGCATTGTTTACATTCTTCAAACCAATTCTCTTATAGTAAGAAAGTGCTGTTGGTGCAGATAATAATAAAAGTGTGCAATCTTTCCCTGCCTTGATTTTTGTTTCATTGATTAGCGAGTTACCAATTCCCTGCTTTTGATAATTTGATCGTACGGCTAAATCGGCCAAATAGCACCAATAACCATAATCTGTCATAGATCTTGCTATTCCAACTAGGATTTTATTATGCCATGCTGTTATGATTAAATTAGAATTTACAAACATTCTATTGATTCGATCCTTGTCTTCTAAAGGTCGCTTTAATCCTGCATCAACATATAGATTTATTATGAGGTCTGGGGATGGTATTACATCTGTTCTGTATATTATTTCTTTTAACATATGGGAACTATTGAGGTATACGTCCTGTGGTTATACCTACTCGATTCCAAGCATTCATAGCAATTATTGCCATCATTACCTCCGTTGTATATTGTTGACCTAACAAATTTATTGCAGCATCATAAGTTTGGTTGGATACGCCCTGTTGTGAAATTAATGTCATTTCTTCCGCTAAGGCTAATATTGCTTGTTCTTCCTTTGAAAAAAACGGGGTTTCTCGCCATGCAGATAATACGAATATTCTACGGGGGTCTTCTCCGATATTAAGTGCATCCTGAATATGCTTATCGATACAATAAGCACAACCGTTAATTTGTGATACACGAATTTTGATTAATTCTGCGTGTGTACGACTTAATGAGCTCTTAGCTAAATACTTTTCAAATCCCAACATTACCTCAAATGCTGATGAATCTACATCTTGTAAAAATCTTCTGTATGCCATTTTTATGTTTTTTTATCAAATATATTATATTTTGGACTACATTTGTGTTCCAGATTTAAAACAAACAGTAGTCCAGATGCTCCCATATCAAACTTTAATAAATATCGAAACCTCTAGCAAAAGAGCTATTTACGAACAGATAGCGATGAGTTTGATGAATCTCATTAATAGTGGTACTATCCCTGCTGGAACTAAGCTACCAAGTACTAGAATGCTTGGGGAGCAGCTTAAAATCCATAGGAAAACGGTGATTGCTGCTTATGAGGAGTTGGAAATACAAGGTTGGATAATATCAAAGAATAAAAGCGGATATTATGTGAATAGCAACATTTCTATTCCTACTATTTCTAGTGGGTCGGAACTAGGAACAAAATATCCTGCTCAATCCCCGATTGCAATAAAAGGTAATTACTCTCAATCTTTTAATGAAAGAAACCTATCCAATGTTCTTTTTTTAGATGACGGATTGCCAGACCCTAGGATAGCACCATATAAAATTCTATTGAGAGAGTTTAAGTCATTGACGGATAGAGATTATAATCTTAAACGGGCTAACTATGGGACTTCATTTAATTCTTCCCAATTAAAAAGAGTCTTATCGGCGCATCTTTCGAAATCTCGTGGGATTAACCTCTCTTCGGAAAATGTTTTTATTACAAATGGTGCACAGATGGGAATTTATTTGATAGCGAAGGCACTGATTAATCCCGGCGATACATTTATTATTGGTAAGCCAGGATATAATCTAGCTGAACAAGCATTAAAAGAGAATGGGGCTAGAACAATTGGAGTTTCGGTCGATGAAAAGGGAATTGATGTTGATAATATTGAAGAGTTATGTAAAAAGGAAATAGTTAAAGGAGTATATGTTATTCCACATCATCATTTTCCTACGACTGTTACTTTATCACCCGATAGGAGGATAAAGCTATTGTCGTTAGCGCGAAAATATAATTTTGTAATCATGGAAGATGATTATGACTATGAGTTCCATTATACATCTGCTCCTTATTTACCCATGGCAAGTTATAATCACTATGGCCATGTTATATATGTAGGAAGTCTATCGAAATGTTTTTCTCCTGCATTAAGACTTGGGTTTATTGTAGGTCCGAATGATCTAGTCAATGCTGTTGCCCAGATCAGAAAAACGATTGATATCCGTGGAGACCTTCTGTTAGAGAATTCCTTTGCAGCCTTACTCGAAAATGGAGAAATAGAGCGACATATAAGAAAATCAAATAAGCTTTATAAAGAACGAAGGGATTATATGTGTGAACAGATTGATTTGCATTTAAAGGACGTTGTCACTTATCAAGTGCCTGCTGGAGGGATGGCGATATGGATGCGGTTTTTAAAAGAATATAATGTCGAGAAGATACGGTTATTGGTAGAACGTCATGAAATTTCGTTAAGTCACAATATTATCTTTAGCCAATACGAAGAAATGAATCATATAAGATTAGGATTTGCCTCTCTTAATTTTCAGGAAATTTCCATATGTATAAATGCAATTAAAAAATCCATTTTGGAATACGATGCTTATTAAAGTGAGTGGTTATTTTAGTTCGAAGAACAATGCAAAAAGAAAAATGTGCCTAGATAATATGTATGCAAAAGACATCAGCGATGACGAATCACTGAAATTGATTAAGTTTTTTTGATAACGAAATTGATGTCTTGAGATTTAGAATAGAAGAATATTAATACATGCTCAGATATGCCAATAAATTATATTAATATAAAAAATGGAATAATTGGATTTTCGCAAAGAAAATATCAAACAAAACGGCATTGTCATTTCTATATGGAGGTGGCGTTTCCTATTTCGGGCTATCTAAACCTTAAAACTGATAATTGTGAGTATCAAAACGTTCAATCTGTTCTGATAAATTCCAACGTACCCCATACTTTTGATTGCTCAAATGGTGAATGTCAATTATACTTCGTTGATCCAACATCATATATTGGTAATCAACTGATGACGGATTATCTCAGAATGAATGAGGATGTCGTGGTGAATGAGCTGATGTCGGTCGATTCATTTTTAGATAATTACCTGTCCACTTTTGAAAATAAATTGATGGCTTTGAAAGATGATAGGATTAGAGTTTGTTTAGAATGGATAGATGTAAATTACTCATTAGAAAACATTAATATTTCTAAGCTTTCAGAAGTTGTCTTCTTGTCAGAAAGTAGACTCGCCCATTTGTTTAAGGAATATGTTGGATGTTCGGTGCACCAATATATTTTATGGAAGAAAATAGAAGAAGCAATAAAACTTTCTCAAAAAGGAGCTACTTTGACTGAATGCGCCCATTTTTCGGGATTTGTTGACTCGTCTCATTTTAACAGGACATTTAAAAATATGTTTGGTATCTATCCCTACTTCGTGTTAAAAGAATAGCAGGAATGTACAAGTTCTCCTTTTAATCAATCCCTAATTTTGCATATCATATACTGTAGACAGGAGGATTGATTAATAATACAGCAATTAGTAAAAAAAAGGACTCGTTAATGTTATAAATAAATGTTCCTGTGATTCCAGCCTCAGATATACCCTTCTATTTCATTGATCTGTAGCTGTTTTAAAATGAAATAGATATGATGAACTTATAACAAATTCAAGACAAAGTATTCGAAAAACAAGCAAGTTAGATACGTGAAAGTAGTTGAAATTTTTAAAACAAATGTCCAGAACGATATAGAAGCCGATAAACTAGTAAATTTTCTCTTAGAGTTGAATCCAGTCTATAAAATCAATTTTGATCTTGAAGATGAGGATAAAATTCTTAGGGTAGAAGTTAATCATCTGACAATTGATACTGATAAAATTATAAAAAAGATGATTGAAGGGGGATATAATTGTGAGAAAATTGAGTAACCGATTAGAACAATGTCATATTGGCTTTAAATCAAGTATATATGAAACGAATTATTTTTCTATTCCTCCTATTGTCAATAACCAATTTTTCATTTGGGGAAACATTAAATAAAACAGAAAATGTTCAAACGACAGATATAGATAATTTCTGGGAAGCTTTTGATAATTTAAAAGCGTGCAAGAATAGGAATGATAGCATTAGTTCTTTTCAACATATTTATCTTGATAGAGCCACAGACGGCTTAAAAGACTTTATTAAAGTGAGGGATTTTACAGCAGAAAAATTTGTTAATGCAGTTTCACAATATCCCAAATTTTACAATTCTGTACGGAAAAACACTTTAGAAGTGAAAAATATTGTTCCTTTAATTGAAGATATTGTTCAAAAATTCGAACAGATTTATCCAAACTTTAAACCATTTAAAGTTTGTTTTGTTATTGGACTGGCGAATACAGGAGGCACTGTTTCAGATGATTATCTATTGATAGGAGCTGAGGTGTCCGGGGCAACAGAAGATACGGATTTGTCTGAGTTTAATAATGTTGCATACAGCAAACAATTAGCGAAAGGAAATAGTGTTATTCAGAAAATCAGGGATATAGTTGCACATGAATATGTGCATACCCAACAATCTCACATTAAGCTTGATGCTCATTCTATTAATTGTCCATTACTTTATTATTGTCTAATTGAAGGGGCGGCTGACTTTATTGGAGAACTGGTTTCAGGAGGCCATATAAATACAGTAGCACATATTTATGGCAATAGAAATGAAGGAGAACTATGGCAAGAATTTAAAAATGAACTCTGTAATTCTACTTCTGAAAACTGGCTTTATAACTATACAAAAGCAAAGGAAACACCTGCTGATTTAGGGTATTTTATTGGTTATAAGATAGTAGAAGCTTATTACCTCAATTCATTAGATAAAAAACAAGCTGTAATTGAAATTATTGAAATAGATGATCCCATTGAATTTTTGCAATTAAGCAAATATGATCTTAAAGAAAAGTATTAGAGGGTGTTAACAGAACTTTATTTTAATCCTTCTAGATCTACCTAAGTAAAAACAAAATATTCAAAAAATATTTTCATGCAATTAAAACCGGTAAATAAATCAAAAATCCACTGCTAAATCAATATTTGGATTTTGACTTTAGAAAATAGCAGGATTGTACAATTTTCTGACTCACAAAAACATCAACTTTGCATTAAGTTAGTTAATAAGCTATTAAAGAAGCAAATAGATTATATGAATATACAGATGGAATCCTACAATCAAGTTTTCTCGATTGATGAATCAACACCGAGTTGGCAAACGCGATTAGTGATTTGCCTATTAAGATTACTTAAAATTAAGCAAAAGAAAGCATCAGTACCTGCGGTAAAGAAGCGCCTTCAAAAGTTGAAAATTCAACCAGCATCTTACGAACCCAAAGGTTTAGGTTCGGGAATAGAGGTAATGTTGAAACACATTAATGAGTGGCCAGTTTATTATACAACTCCTTATTCAAATTCAAGTATTGATAGTTATGTTATATTTCTGCACGGAGGTGGATATATTGACGAAATTGTTCCTGGTCATTGGAAAATAATTGGGGAAATGAACCGGAAAGGAAAGATTGGTTGTATTGTTCCTATTTATCCTTTGGCTCCAGAGGCAACAGCTGATAAGGTAGTTCCTGCAATGGGAGAATTATTATTGAAGGTTTTTGAAGAGGTCGGGACAAAAAAAGTAAGTATTGTTGGAAATTCTGCTGGTGCTGCGTTGGCATTAGCAAGCACTCAATGGCTACGTGATCATGATTTTCGTTTACCTGATAAGTTGGTGTTAATATCAGCTGGACTTGACGCTTCGTATATCACTCAAGAACAACAAGAAATTGCAAAAATTGATCCTTTGCTTGATATTGAAGGTGCTCTATATGGAGCAAAGCTGTATGCCGGTGATTTAGACTTGAATCATCCATTTGTAAGTCCCTTGAATGGAGATTTACATAAATTGCCACCAATGCTCATATTTGCTGGAACGCTTGATTTCCTTTACCCAAACAGTATAGAGCTGAAAAGGAAGGCTGAATCTGTTGGTGTAAAAGTTGATCTCTACCTTAAGAAAGGGCAACCTCATAATTATCCCGGATTACCTACACCGGAGGGAAAAGAAGCGCTAAAAGTTATAATAAATACTATTTGCTAAATCTAAGCCTTTGGTAGAGAGTGTATTTACACCAATAAAGTGGAAACCAATCAGAATTTAAAATGGAGCATCAAAAAGATAAAAAAATCATAGAAAATTATGTTGAATCGTATAATAACTTCGATGTCAAAGGGATGATCAAAGATCTTGATGAAAATGTGGTTTTTGAAAATATTACTAATGGCAAAGTCGATTTGCGGTTAAACGGGAAGGACATGTTTGAACAGCAAGCAGAAGCCGCAAAGCAATATTTTAGAACTAGAAACCAAAAGATTGAGTCTTGGCGTTTTGATGAATTCTCAACAATAATTGATATTCATTATAGTGCTGTTGTAGCTACTGATTTGCCGAATGGATTAAAATCTGGGGACACTTTGGAATTAAGAGGGAAATCTGAATTTGCCATTGAAGCTGGGAAAATAAAATCGATTCGAGATTATAACAGTAAATAATGTGTCATATCTGTTTAGACTGAACCAATTGAAATTAAATAGTATAAGAAACAAATGAAGCTGTTTTATTTGGGGGTATTGCTTTTTGTTAGTTTAAATGTTGTTGGACAACATCCTGATAGTGAGTTTGAAAAAATCTATCACTTGATTAAGCAAAAAGCTTTTTTTAAAGCCAAAGAATCCTATTGTATAAATAAAAATAAGTTATCGATACTACACCAAACAATTGTTGAGGCTTTTATTGACAATTCATTTAACGCATTGAAACATTCTAATAATAAGATCTCTTACATAATGAAATCCAAACATATGCTTTCGGATTCTTTATGCCTCGCTCTATACAAGATAAAGGAGGACAACTCTGTCAAGTTGTTTAATTACAAAGAAGCAAAAAATACTTTGGATACCATTTTCACAGGTTATAATAATATTCTCACTGATGATGAACGGAAAGAGTTAGACAATAATCTGAAAATATGGAGCGCATTGGATCGGGAATTAGCTCAACAGATTAATATTTATGAATCTGATACTTTGGAAATGATTAAAGATAAAGCAGGGTTAGATAATTTAGCAATTACTACAATAGGAAAGGATACGATTCATTTTGTTTTTGATACCGGAGCGAATTTATCTACAATTACTGAATCAGTTGGAAAAAAGATGCACATAAAGACAATACCGGTAGATATCGAAGTCGGAACAATAACTGGTGAAAATGTTTTAGCCCAACTTGGGGTCTGCCCATCTTTTATGTTGGGCAATATTGAGATTCAGAATGCTGTGTTCCTTGTATTGAAGGATAGTGATTTGACATTTGAGCAAATAGATTACCAAATCAACGGTGTTCTTGGATTTCCTATTATTGAGGGGTTACGAGAAGTTAAGATTACAGATGATGGTCATTTTATAATCGTAAATCAAGGAATGGAAATTATGCAATACTCCAATATGGTATTAGACGGTTTAACTCCTTTGATCTCTATTGAAGGTAGAAGTTATTCCCTTGATACAGGAGCTAGTCAAACGATTCTTTACCATGCTTATTATGCTGAGAAACAAAGCGAAATAGATAAGTTATATAAAGCTACAAAACTAACCTTTGCTGGTGCTGGCGGAACAAAAGAATTTGAAGGTTATATAATTGATCCTGTTTTTAACACATTTAATAAGAAGATAAAGTTAAAGGACGTTCAACTACTTAAAAGTAAGATAAATGATAAAGAGACACTTTATGGTAACATAGGTCAGGATTTTATGAAACAATTCAGTAGTATGACTCTTAATTTTGACCAAATGTTTGTCAAGTTTGATTAGGTAATTGAAATCACATGAAAAAAATATCACAATTGGCTCTAGGTTTTTATGCAGGAGCAGTAACAGTCGCATTTTTGATGCTTTTATACTCCTTTAAATCCCTAAAGGAAAACTTTGAAGAAATTACGGTAAAGCGAATTAACATTATAGATGATAAGGGTGTAAATAGAATCGTAATATCCAATGAAGGGTTGATGGAACCGCCAATTATCAATGGGAAAAAGTATAAGCGAGCTTTGAATCCTACAGGAATTGTTTTTTATAATGAAAAAGGTGATGAATGCGGAGGAATCGCCTTGTCAAAAAATCCAGAAACACAAACATATGCTTTAGCATTTGATTACGACAATGCTGATGCTATTGGTATATTGACACAGCAGAATAGTGACTCTAAGGCCTATCGTTCAGGTATTGTGATAAATGACAAGGATGTGTCAGGAAAAGTCGGCAGTAACATTAACAGAATTAATTTGATAACTGAGAATGGTAATTCTAGCCTCGTTATTAATGGACCCGATGAAAAACCACGAATTATTATTTCCGTTGATAGCCTTGGTAATCCCTTATTCAAAATGATTGATGAGAAAGGGGAAATTATTAAAAATAATTAACTCAATTTCCAATTGAATACTTGATCATCTATGATTGTTTAGCCAAGGGACAACGTCTTCGTTTTCAGGTCTCCATTCATTCTGGGACAGCCTGTTAGCATAATTTCCGTTATAATCCAATATTCTGAGTATTAGAAGTTCCAAATAGCATAAGCCGATATTAAGTACTGCTTCTAAGTGCCGTTTATTTAATTTCTTTAAAGCCTGTTTTCTATACGGATCTGCATGAGTTAAAGAATTTCTTAGATCGGTAAATAAATATGCAAAATCGTTGTAATCTGGATTTTCTGACAAAAACTTTTTAAAATCATTTAAATATTTACTGGGAATACCCTCATTCAAGCCTATATAATTTAACAAAAAACGTATTTTACTACTTGCCTTATCTTTATCCTCTTTTTCTGCATGCGCAATTTTTTTTATGTCAACAATATAGTTAAACAATATTTCGAAAGCTATCTGTACAGATATAAACGCTGACTCTACGCCAGTCTTGCGTACATTTGCCTGAATATACCAATCAATAATTCTCTCCACAATCTCATATTCATCCTTTGTCATTTTGTAAAACTTTGACCAAATATTATCTATCTCATCGTTAAATATTTGAGGAATCCACGAGGCGCATTTCGGATATTGGTCAGTCATATACTTGGTGTAATCAATCCAAAGATCTTCATCCTTAATATTTCTAACAACCAGCCCTCTTGGGAAACAATAACTGCCATTTAAAAATGATAAAAATTACTCGAAGTTAAATAGCCCGTTATTCTCCTATTATTTGAAAAGTTTATTTCCCG
>NZ_JBEBVH010000153.1:0-9490 GCF_040392825.1 Pseudopedobacter sp. | reverse complement strand
TAACACTCATATTTATTTATTACAAGCTTAATAAGACTTCAAAAGAAAATTAATTAAAAGCTATAACCTAAAGACAGAAAGAATTGTTTATGATTAATTTTTATATCATCAGCTCTTTTGTCTTTAGGTATTGCATTTGTAAATCCAAAACCATATCCGCCGTTAAAGAGAAGCCCTCCGTTTAAATGGTAACCTAACATAAAATTTAAACCCAAATCTATCGGGCTTACATCATCATCTGTACCTGTACCAAATTTCAAATCTTTTTCCGTATTTCCCTGTTCCAATGTCCCACTTATTCCAATCCCCATATAAGGTCCTGCGCCAATAAAAAGTCTTCCTGATCTTGTAGGAAAATAGGCTATTCCGTTTAAAGGGACTTCTAAATAAGACAAACTTGTTTCCCCTTTCTCAGGGCTATCATTAATTGTAATATCGTACTTGTATCCTTTACCAAGGTAAGTTATACCTGGCTGGAAAGAGAACATACCATCTATAGGAATGTCGGCAAATCCTGTTACATGAAATGTAGTTAAACTGGACGGAGAAGTAGAAAGACCTGCGTTTTTAAAAGTCGCATTTGCGAAGTTTACTCCCGCTTTCAAACCATACTTTACCTGTGCTTTAAGGCTTAAAACTGTTAAACATAAAAGCGCAATTGTAAGTAGCTTTTTCATAGGCTCTTTTTTGTTAAAACATACATCAAAATAGAAGCCAGATTTACAATCAAACAAAAAAAGCAGCAAGTTTGTAAACTTGCTGCTTTCCAACTCAGAATTTGTCTATCAGAGTTTTTCGTTACAATCTAACTGAGATAGATTAACTCCGTTTATTATCGCCTCAAATTCGGTCCTTCTATTCACTTGCTGTTCTTCTTCAGAACACGGTACACCGTCGTAACAACGGTTGGTTAAACGGGTCTTTCCATAATACTCTACTCTAATTCTGCTGGCAGCTACACCTCTTGATACCAAATAAGCCTTTGCCGAATTACCTCTTCTTATAGAAAGCAGTCGGTTATAATCATTTGATGCCCTGCTGTCGCAATGGCTTGAAGTAATAATACTTACTTCCGGATGACTTAACATGATTAAAGCAATCTTATCTAAAGCAGGTCTGGCATCGGGTCTTATTTCTGCCCTATCCAAATCGTAATAAATATTGTCAAAATTGAATACGCTTTTTAAAGAATCGCAATTATTAATTACCCATTGCTGGTTGTTTTCCGTTTTGAATAAATTAATATTCAGTACAATGGTAGAATCTTTATTAATTCCGACAGAAGTTGTAAAAACCTGCTGACTAACATATCCTAATTTTTGTGCTGTTAGCTCATAATCAGTTTCTTTGGCTAATTCTTTTTCAAACTCTCCTCTCGGTCCTACTCTTAAAGTATCTATACCATCCAATGTTCTTAATAAAATTCTGGAACCAGGTAATGCAATACCTAACCTGCCATCTTTTACGACACCTTTTAATAAAATTTTATGAGTGCTTCTTTTAAAAGAATAAATATCATCATTGCCAGATCTGTTTGAACTAAAGAACCCCTGTTTTCCTTCGGAATCTTTTATTAAAGCAAAGTCATCTTCCGGAGAGTTTATAGGCATTCCCATGTTTTTGGGTTGCCCCAGAGGTTTCATATCTTTCATTTTTATCTCAAAAACATCAAGACCTCCTAAACCTGCATAACCGGTGGAAGAAAAATAAAGCGTATTTTCTTTATCTATAAACGGGAACATCTCGTCACCTTCTGTATTTATTCCTTTTCCCAGATTAATTGGTCTTATCCATTGGCCATTTCCAGATTTAACTGAATAGTATAAATCTGTTCCTCCGTATCCGCCAGGCATATCTGAAGCAAAAATCAAAATGTTCCCATCTTTACTTAAAGCCGGATGTCCAACTGAATACTCGTTATTATTATAAGGAAACTCTTTTATACTACTAAAATCCGAATTGGCTGTATACATTTTCAATCTGTTTACTCCTTCTTTACTCTGATTTTTAGAACCTTTATAAAAATTATTTCTGGTAAAAATTATGCTTCCGTCAGGAAAAACAGCTACAGAACCTTCATGATATTTACTGTTGACTTTACCTTTTAAACGTTCTGCTTTTAATGCATTTGAAGTTCCAAAAAGCAGTAAACTGTCTCTTTCCAATGAAGGTTGATAAATAGCTAATACTTTACTGTCGTTACTCGTTTGTTCTGTATCATCGTCATTAAACTTGTAAGGTTTGTTTCCTTTAGCGGTTAAATTTGTTAAAATACTATCTGCATTCAGGTGCTTAATATCACTTATTTTCTCTATACGATAAAGATCAGAAAACGGAGTATTGTCCCATGCAAAAACCCGCTTGGTAGCATTAGAAGTTACTCTATTGCTGGAAAACAATAAACCTTCCTTATAATATATAGGAGCATAATCTGAACTAAGGGTATTGATATTTGTAAAAGCAATATTCCAGGCTCCTCTGTTTTCTTCAAAAGACTTTAAATTTGCATTTACAAAAGAAGATGCCCTTTTTTCATTCGGTACAGATTTCAGATAATCTCTATAAACAGAAACAGATTTTTCGTATTGCTGCTTATTAGCCAATGCTTCCGCATAATATAGCTTCCATTCAGGTTTTACATTACTTCGTTTCGCTAATTTTGTGTAAGCATCTAACGTAGCATCATAGTTCTTAACCATTTTATAACTATAGGCAAGCATTTCCAATAACTCGGTATTAGAAGTGTCTTTATCTGCCAAAGGCTTCAGTAACTTAATAGCTTGAATATAACTTAATGAATTAAAAGCTTCTTTGGCCCTTTTTATATCACGCTCTTTCGGCTTATCTGCAGCAGATAAAACGTTCATATTTAAGGTTAAAATAATTATCGATAGTATTCTGTATTTCATTATAAACGCTTAAAAGTATCTAGGTGATATAAACTTATCTTTCTTAAATCCGAATTCGTACCTCAACATAATCTCATGGCTTCCAGAATTGTATTTTCTCAATTCTGTAGTGCTGTAATCATAGGCATATCCCAGTCTGATCTGAGGTGTGGCCTGAAATTCTAACATTCCTGCTAAATCTGCACTTGTTCTATACTGGGCACCTACAGCAATTATATCCCTAATCCATAATGTGGCATTGATATCCCCTTCTATCGGAGCTCCTTTCACGGCTTTAACCAAAAAAGAAGGTTTTAACTTAAAATCCTGATCTAAAGGAATGACTACTCCAGACGATAAGAAAAGATGGACTTCTTCTCTGTTTCCTAAATTCATTCCCGGAGATTCATAACTTGTAAACTTATTTTTCAATAGATCCATTGCAGAAAATCCGATATAAAATTTATCAGTATTATAATACAATCCCGCTCCTACGTCAAACAATACCTTATCTATATTATTTGCAAATGCTGGATCTATTGTAGTCCCACTTTGATCTAAGTTAACAGATGTATAGTCTGCTCTATATTGTCTTATTCCTCCCTGCATTCCAAAAGAAAGTGTTGCTTTATCCATTCTGAGACGATAAGCATAGCTCAAAGACGCTCCGTTATTTTTAATAATTCCGGCTTTGTCCGAATATGCCTGAAAGCCAACACCCATTCTTTTATTACTAAGCGGAGCATCTATTGAAAAAGTAGCTGTTTCCGGAGCTCCTGCAATACCAACCCATTGGTTTCTGTATAAAGCAGTTGCAGAAGTTACATTTCTACTACCTGCGTAGGCTGGATTTATAGCTAAAGTATTAAACATGTACTGCGAATACATAGCATCCTGTTGTGCATTCGCTTGCTGAGAAATAACAGCGAATAGAAAACTAGCTATGATGTATATTTGATATCTTCTCATTATTATCTGCTAATAGTTATAAATCCAACTTTTTTATCCCCTTCTATATTCACTATATAGTAATATGTGCCACCAGGAACATCCTCCCCGAAATAAATTCCCTGATTACATCTTCCATCCCAATCGTTTTGGTAGTTCTTAGATTTATAAATGATGTTACCCCAACGGTTATAAATTTCCAGAAGAACATCTTTTCCTGAAGTATTTTGAATTACAAACCTGTCATTTATTCCATCATTGTTTGGTGAAAAACCCTCCGGAATAAAAACACTTCCTTTTTCAAGCGTTACAGGTGTCTTTTGGTTTGGTGAGAAATCTCCTATGACAATAGGATCCGGAGTAAGCCCATCTGTCGATTCGTCGTTTACAATAGAACCGTCACCCTGAGAAATGCCTGTTACATACGCAAAATTATTATATGTTCCTCTTGGCTTGCTTAAGGCAACCACTACTTCTATATCTATATATTCTTTTGATAATGGTAGTAACATACTCGAAGTATTCAGCAATTCCTTATCAGATCGACCATTGTAAGCTAAATTTGGAACTAAGTTAGCTCCATTAGATCTTATTGATTTTACAGAAAAATCAGCATCAGGGAATACAGATAACAAATCATCGGTTAAACTTAAATTTGCAATTGCAATCTGTCCGGCATTAACTAATGTGAATCTATAAGACAAAATAAAACTGCCATCTATTTGTTTATTTACATCAATTAGTGCTTTAGCCAATCCAATTTTCGCCGGAGTCAGATTACTCGGTAAAACGTTTATAGTTACGTTTATTGGATCTGATTCCAATCCGTCCGGAGTTCTTAATTTATAAGTGAAGCTGTCCGAACCAACGAAGTTATTATTGGGTGTATAAGTTACAATATTAGTTACGGGGTCTATAGAAATAATTCCGTTTACAGGATTTGTATTTGGAATAACGGTAGTTCCGCTTTTAGAAGCATCGTTATCTTTAACATTTACAGCAAGCGGTGTATTTAAAGGTGTTGTATAAGTATCTGGCGAGCCTACAGGTTTTACGTGAACTGTAACTGTTATTGGATTAGAAATGGTATTATTAGCTACGTCCTGTAGTCTGTATGTAAAAACATCTATACCGCTAAATCCCGGATTTGGAGTATAATTGAACCATAAATCGCTATTTAATACTACATTTCCATTAGCTGGTTTAGTGTTCTCTATTACTATTGTATTTTGATTAATAGGTAAGTGTTCTTCGTTTGTTTTTACAAAAATATCAACAGCTGCATTTGTCGAGGTATGTGCAATATCGGATATTCCAATTGGTTTGTCTTCCAGTAATTCTATTTTTAAGTTTCTAATTTCATGAATATTAACATTATTACCAGTAGAAGATGATATTCCATAACCTAATTGCTCTGGTGCCGATTCCTGATAGTGATATTTATCTATTACCTTATATGTTTTTGGAATGGTTCCCCCTACCTGGATATCTACACTTACATTATAACCTCCGCCAGGATTGGGATCCAGTATAATGATAGCCTTTCTGTATCCTACATTAGAAAGATTAGGTTGGCGGCTATTGTTATTACCACCAATTAACTGAAATGGTTCTGCTAAAGTATTCGTACGCTTATAAGCTAGCAAAGGATAATTATTTGGTACAGTAGCATTTCCGTTTCCTTTCCCTCTTATTGCAACCGAATTTGGCTCGCTTTGATAAACATGTGTTCCATTTAACATGGGTTGTCTACCTTCATAAGTTCTGGCAAAATAACCAAATTCGTCTAAGCCTACGCCTAAATATCCACCCGTTACTCCGTCTAAATGCACCGGTCCAGTAGGTAAATCGTCCTTTTTATACTGTGCATAACCTAAAGATCCGCCAAAACCTCCAATTTTAAAATTTGGAAGTACACTGGCATCAAATAGAAAAAAGCAAATTCCGTCTGCACCTCTGGGAGCTAATGTGCCCGGAGGACTGTAGGTATTGTATTCAAACTCTATCCTTAGTCCATTTGTAGATGGGATACGAATTGTTTCATTATATATATATCCTTTTTGATAGGTCAAGTTATTTGTTAATCTTAAATATCCATCTCCATTAGCATCAGGTATAGGCATGGTATTCCAGGAACCTGAGCTGTTATTAGCCGTTAAAAAAGCATATCCTTCTGTAGCGGGATTATCACCTCCGCCAAATTTTATACCTGGAGCAGTTGAATTTTTAAATGTCTCTTCATATGGAAACTGCGAAAAAACATTAACAGATGAGAAGGTTACAATAAAAAATAAAAGGAACCGTAAAACTTTGAACATATCTTTATCTATAATACAAATGCGTTAATACCAAAAATGAAGCCATTCCAAAAATGAATGAAAACTATTGTCTATACCAGATTTTAGCAAAGAACAATAAGGTAAACTTTTCCCCAACAAAGCACAAAACTCCACATTTTAACCCATATAGTAGGTATATACAATATCAATAGGAATTGTCCAAAATTAAACTTTTTATACGCAATCATTGTATTTATATCATTCATATGTATTTAAAACAATGTTTGAAACAACTTCAGCGCTGTATATAATCTTTAAGCTATTATAAAGGAAAAAAGGGAACAATATTCGCATATTTTGAGACCTAAATATGATATATTTGGATTCTTATAGAAAGAAAATGATTTTTATAGATAGACTTTTTTTACAGATTATACTTATACCTTTTCTTATTTCTGCACCCGCTTTGCTTAAAGCACAAGAAAATATTCTTAGCGATTTTTCTTACTTATATATGGAAAAGTTAATAGCAGTTGCGAAAGAAAACTACCCAAGAAATAAGATTTTCGAAAATAGGGTCACTATGGCCAATAATAATTTAAGCATTGCTAAAGCTTCCTGGCTAGACCCCTTATCGTTTAATTATGTAAACAGGACTAACATTTATAATATAGATGGAGTAAACTCCAGTATTTTAAGTGGTTATTTTTTAAATATAAACTTTTCGCCCGCATCTATTTTGGTAAAAAAACCGTATCAGGTAAAAAACGCCCGCTCTGAAGTAATTGTTGCCAATGCGGAAAGAGACGAATATGCCTTACAATTGGAAGCCGAGGTAAAAAGGCGTTATACAGTTTATGTTCAAAATTTACAGACACTTAAATTGGTTAATCAACGGGTTATAGATGCAGAATCTACGTTTACCAACATGAAAGCGAAATACGAAAGAAGTGAGATATCTTTTAAAGAGTTTAATGATGTGTCTACGTTTGTAACATCGGTTAAAGAATCAAAGGTTTCTGCCGAAGCCAACCTGTTAACATCAAAATTTCAATTAGAAGAATTACTTACCGTAAAACTCGAAGACATTAAATAATGGAAGAATTAGCGATTTTTTCTAGACTTATCAAAAAACATAAATACACCTTAATTATCATTCCGATAGTTACGATAATCATTACATTCTTTTTGGTAAGGAATCTTCCCGATTCATATATTTCTCAGGCTCAGATATCTACAGGCATTGTTGATGAAACTCAACAGACCACATTTCTAACAAACAGCGATAGTCAGAAAGCGAATCAGGTTTCTCAGGAATTTAGCAATTTGATAGAAATCATGAAAATGAAAAAGATAATAGATCAGGTATCTTATCTTCTAATCATACATGATTTAACCGAAAAAAAGCCTTTCAGAGAGCTGAGCAGTTCTATCAGCAAATTATCAGCTAAAGAACGAAACACTATTACAGAGATATATAAAGCAAAATACGGAAAAACAGAGGGATTAAATTTATGGGACAAACAACAAATTGAATTATACGATTTGTTAAGGTCCATGAATTATGATGCAGATGCGCTAAAAGGAAAACTAAGAGTATACAGGCAAGGTGATAGTGATTTTATTAATATAGAATTTGATTCTGAAAGTCCGGAACTATCAGCTTTTGTTGTAAACAATCTGAGCCAGGAATTCATAAGTTATTATACACAACTTGTTAAGGCTAACCAGAAAAACGCAACCACTTTCTTAGGAAAACTTGTACAAGAGAAAAAGGAGACTATGGATAAGAAGATAGATTCTCTAAGAAATTATAAAATCATAAATAGAGTATTAAACCTTCAGGAACAATCCAGCCAGTTGTATGCCCAGATATTAGTTTATACAGACAGAATACAACAGGTAAAAGAAGGTATTGCTTCTAAATCGGGAGCTTTGAATGAAATTGACAGAAAATTTTCACCAAAAGAGCGCTCTTATCTCGAATCTACTTTAACAAGAGTAAATCAAGGAATTATAGGTACAAAACAAGATTTAAAAGCCCTTCACGATTTATATATCGAAAGTGGATTTGACCCTAAATATCAGGAATCAATAGATTCTTTGAAATCTATATTAAGCGGACAAATAAATCGGTATACGGATCAATACATTTACAACCCGTTGGTTAGCAAACAAGACCTGATTCAACAAAAGCTAAATCTTGATATTCAATTAGATATGTCGCGCTATAGCCTGGGACTTATAGAGAGACAACTTGACTATTTAAATGAACAATTTGATAAGTTAGTTCCTCATGAAGCTGTAGTCCAATCAATGGAGAGAGACGTTGATGTTAGCAGTCGTGAATATTTAGATATACTCCAAAAATATAATCAGAGCAGTATGGAGTATGGCCTATCAATTAAATTAAAACTGGTCCAAACAGCAATGCCCGGTTTAGCACAACCGTCAAAGAAGATGTTGCTTGTTATTTTAAGTGGTATTATAAGTTTTGTTTTTTGTGTCTTTGTAATATTTATTCTCTATTATATCGACAATTCAGTGAAATCTCCAAAGATACTTGCTAATAAAACGGAAAGTGAGGTATTGGGATATGTGAATGCATTAAACAATTCCGTTATCGACTTGAAAGATATATGGAGCAAAAGTAATCTGAGTTCAGATGAAGCCGAATTTAAAAACCATATCAGGTCTATTAGATTTGAGCTTGATAAAGAAATAAAAGATAAAACTGTTGTCATCACCAGCGTAAATAAAAATGAGGGGAAAACTTTACTGGCGTTAAACCTGGCCTTTGCCTGGAATATGACTAATAAAAAGGTTTTATTGATAGATAGTAACTTTAGCAACGGCGATATTACCAACAAAATTCAACCTGCGGCCTATCTCGAAGATTATTTGACGGGAAAAGTGGGAAACGAAGTTTTTAGCGTACAACCTCTGGAAGTTTTAGGTAATTATGGAAAGGATACTTCCCTATTGGAAATTACAACAGAAAATCAAATAAAAGAGAGAATAGCAATGTTGAAAGATATATTTGACATTATTATCATAGAAACTGTTGAATTAACCAAACTGAATCAAGCTACAGAATGGCTATTGTTTTCTGACAATGTAATAGCTGTATTTGAAGCCGACAGAAATATTTCTGAAGCTAAGAAACATTATACAGATTATTTGAATGGACTTGGCTCTCAGTTTAAAGGCTGGGTTCTTAATAAATTGCCTAAAGAATATATTTCCAAAGTTTAGTTTCTTAAAATTTCGAAAATGCCTTTTTTGACAACGATATGGGATATTATTCAGATAATTATTGGTTACAATTTGTTATTACCCCTAGTGCTGATTTTAATATGGTGCATATTTAAGCGA
>NZ_JBEBVH010000152.1:0-9550 GCF_040392825.1 Pseudopedobacter sp. | reverse complement strand
AGCTTCAGGATATACTGAGGTAGGGTTTTCTACAGTTCAGGGAGTCGCTAATACCTCAAATATGTATGCTAACCGCGAACCACGGTTTTATGTCAGTGTGAATTATAATAATGCGCCTTGGATAAATACAAGCGAAGGAGTAAAGATTATTCAGACTTATAATACCGGTGAGTCTGGACCTGCAGGATCATGGGATCATTCAAGAACAAGCTATTTTATAAGAAAGAATGTATCACCCGGTTCTAATCCAAAGACAGGAGTTTACGATAAAAGACCTTACCTGATGATGAGATATGCGGAAATTCTTCTGAATTATATAGAAGCACTGAATGAATATGATAAAGATAATCCGGATATTTTAAAGTATCTGAATATGATACGAGAGAGGGCCGGCATACCACAATATGGACAAGGAACCAATGCGTTGCCAGTCCCTGCTGATCAAAATGCGATGAGAGAAGTAATCCGAGCTGAAAGACGAGTAGAATTGGCCTTTGAACATCATAGATATTTCGATACCAGGAGGTGGAAAATTGCGGAGCAAACCGAAGGAGGGCCAATGTATGGTATGAATATTCTGGAAAATCCTCCGGCGTTTTACAAACGGGTAGTTTTTGAGACGCGGGTGTTTAGAAAAAGTTTTTACTTTTTCCCTATTCCCCAAACAGAAATTAATAAAAACACTAATATGGTTCAAAATCCTTATTGGTAATCATTTAAAGCTAACAATATGAAACACCAAACTAGATTATATCAGTACCTGTGCGTTGCATTTTGTCTTATTTTATCGGGTTGTAAATACGATACCGATATCTCTAATCCGGAACAATATGCAAAAGTGTATATGCCACAAGCAGCAGAATCTGTATCTAAGCATATCTTGCAAATAACTGATACTGCACAAACTATCGTTTTTGGAGCTGCTTATGGTGGTCCCGAATATCCACAGGAAGATATCAATGTGAAATTTAAGGTAGACCTTGATATGGTGGCAGAGTTTAATCAAAACAATGGCACAAGCTATACACCATTGCCTGCTCAAAGCTACACTATAGATGATTTTGAAGGACAGATAAATAAGGGCTCTTTAAGTTCTGCACCTTTAAAGATAAAAGTTAAGACTAAAGGTGTATTGGCACCATTTGTACAATATCTGCTGCCAGTTTCTATCGAAAGTATTTCCGGTAGTGTGCCGCTTAACGAAAAATTGAAAACCGCATATTTTCTGGTAGAGGCTCAAAAAGACGGGATAACCATTAGAGTAATGTCTTACGGTATAAAAAGTGGTACTGTAGATATGGATGCTGTGGCCGCTATAGTCAATAGTTTTAACCCCGATTTATTGGTTATTCGGGAAATAGATAGTAAAACAACACGTAGTGGAGGAAGAGATCTTCCGAAAATTTTATCTGAGCTGACTAATTTGCCGAACTATATCTTCGCGCCTGCACAGGCTTATCAGGGAGGGGAATACGGTACCGCCGTTTATTCTAGATTCCCGGTAGAAGAACAAGTTGCCAGACAGCTATATTCCGATGCTACGGAGCAAGGACCATTAGGAATGTTAACAGTAAATATAAATACCCAGGATAAACTGATATTTGCCGGTACGCATTTAAATGCAAATACAACCCGAAGAGACAGGCAGGTAAATGAGTTGTTTGGCATAATGGAAACATATACCGAAATCCCGGTTGTTTTAGCCGGAAACTTTAATGATAAAGCGACAACAGGGACTGTATATCAGAAATTTTCAACACAATTTAGCTTTCCATGTACTACTTGCCCTCTAAATTATCCGAAAAGTGGCCCAACAGGTAACTCAGACATGTTAATGTTTAAGCCATCAGATAAATTCAGGGGTGTGAATTATAGTGTAGGAACAACTTCTACAAGTGACCACTTACCAATAGTAGCCGATTTACAATTCTTTTATTAATGATACGGAGGGTGTATGCCGCCCTCCTTTTAAAATTCTGTATTATGAGAAATTTTAAGATTTTAATTTTTGTGTTACTTGTTTCGATCTCATCGGTATCGTGTGGAAAGAACACCGAAGAGCCTGAAAAAGATAATAAACCACCTGTTAAAGAAAAAGAGGGGCCTATTTTTAAGGTAATGTCTTATAATATTCATATAGGCAATCCACCATCTAAGGATGCATCTTATCGAGATTTAGGAGCAATAGCGCAGGTCATTAATGTGCAAAAACCAGATCTGGTAGCATTAAGCGAAGTGGATAATAAAACCAAAAGATCAGGAACCACTGTAGATCAGGCAAAAGAACTAGGTCGCCTAACAGGAATGTATTACTATTTTACAAAAGCAATGGACTATCAGGGCGGAGAATATGGAGATGCTGTGCTGTCCAGGTTTCCTATAATAGAAAGTAAAAGATATGAATTATCTGTAACCGGAACCGGGTTTGAGCCTCGTTCTTTAGCCCTGATCTTGATAGAAAAGGAAGGGCATAAATTTTATTTTGGCTCTACCCACCTGGACCATACCAGTGCTGAAGACAATAGAATTTTACAGGCTAATACGCTTGTAGACATTGTCAGGTCATTGACCTATCCCGTAGTGTTGGCGGGTGATTGGAACGCCTTACCTACTTCGCAAACTATTAGTGTCATAAAACATGTACTTACACCAACCTGCACAGATTGTCCTTATACTTTTCCTATGAATAAACCAGACAGGACTATTGATTATATCATGTACAGGCCGGCAGATAAATTTAAAGTGAAGAGTCTGAAGGTTGTAAATGAAACTTATGCCTCGGACCATTTACCGTTGGTGGCCGAGTTGGAAATAAAGTAGTTATAAGACTATAAGACATATACAAAAGAGTGGCACTGAATTAAGGTCTGCGAAGGATGCGGTTGTGAAGTTTGTTCTAATGCAACAGACGGAAGAATTGTTTCTTTCAAAATGATATCCCCAAGTAATTCATTAAATTGTATATCAATAAATTATATCGGTTTTGAATATTATAAAAGAATAAATGGATAGAAGAAAATTTATTAGAAATAGCACCATTGTTGCAGGAACGACAATTTTACCCTCAGGAATCTTATTTGCTAAAGATAAAGGAAATATAAAATTAGGTTATATCGGTGTTGGTTTAAGAGGAAGGAACCATATAAGAGAAGGTTTGTTAAGAGATGATGTCGAAATTGCAGCCATATGTGATATACAGGAAAGTTCTTTAAAATTGTGTCGTGAACAATTTGTGAAAGCCGGAAAGAAATTGCCTGAAGAGTATACAGGTAGTTTGGATGCTTATAAGAGGCTGTTGGAGCGGAAAGAACTTGATGCGGTAATTATATCCACACCGTGGCAATTTCATAAAGATCAGGCAATAGATGCTATGAATGCAGGTAAATATGTGGGATGTGAGGTTATCGCCGGTTTAACTGTTCAGGACCATTGGGATGTTGTAAATACATCAGAAAAAACAGGTATACCCTATATGACTCTCGAAAATGTTTGTTACAGGAGAGATGTTTTAGCGGTGTTAAATATGGTTAGAGCTGGCGAATTTGGTGAATTAGTTCATCTGGAGGGGGGCTATCAGCATGATTTACGTGATGTTCTATTTAATGATGGCAAAAACTTTTATGGACACGGAGTAGAATTCGGCCAGGAAAAATCAATAGGAGAAGCACAGTGGCGTACACAATATAACATAGACGTAGATGGTGATTTATATCCCACACACGGATTAGGACCAGTGATGAATTATATAGATATTAATCGGGGAAACAGATTAACTAATATGGTTTCATTTTCGTCCAAAGCCAGAGGATTAACAGATTATGTAAATAAGCAATCTCCGGGACATCCAAATTCTAAAATTAATTATAAGAACGGAGACATCGTAACTACGTTGATTAATTGTGCCAATGGAGAAACCATTAGTTTAACACATGATACGCACTTACCAAGACCTTATTCCATAGGTTTTAGAGTTCAGGGAACGAATGGAATATGGATGGATGTAGCTAAATCTATTCATATAGAAGGCAAATCAAAATCTCATAAGTGGGATTCTACCAAAGAGTGGTTTGAAAAGTACGACCATCCGCTTTGGAAAAAATATGCTGATATAGCACAGGGAGCAGGGCATGGAGGTATGGACTGGTTTGTATTTAACGCTTTTGTGCAAGCGGTTAAACAAAAGAAGCAAACTCCGATCGATGTGTACGACTCTGTAACAATGAGTGTTGTTTTTCCACTTTCTGTAAAGTCTTTGGAGGAAGGTAATGCTTCGCAGGATATACCTGATTTTACAAGAGGAAAATGGAGGAGTAGAAAAAATACGTTTGCCTTAGACGATTCAGGTTTTTAATAATCAATTATAAATTATAAACAGCGCATGAAATATTTAGAATGTTTAATCTGTTTTAAGATCTCTTTACTCACTTTTTGCTCCTTTAATCTTAATGCTCAATACAAGGAGAGCGATTTGCCTCTAATCCCTCGACCTTTGGAAATGCAGAAAGTGCAAGGGATATTTTTGTTAGATAATCAGGTTGGTTTAGATTTAAAATCAAAAGATGCAGATATAAAAACTGCGAGCACCTACCTGATAGATTTGCTTAAAAATGATTACGGTATTCAGATAAAGCAAACCGGGGCAGCTCGTTCGATACGTTTTGAACTGGATCCTCAAATCGGAAACGAGGAAGGGTATATCCTACATGTAAGTCCACAACTAATTTCTATCAAATCCAAAAGTCCTGCTGGAGCTTTCATGGCAGTGCAAACACTTCGTCAATTAATACCAATTGGACAAAAGGATAAATTAGAAATACCAGCGATATCAATAAAGGACGAGCCTCGGTTTGCACATCGAGGAGTAATGTTAGACGTAGGGCGTTATTATTTTCCGGTATCGTTTATTAAAAAATACATTGATGTACTGGCTGCCTATAAAATTAATAAGTTCCATCTGCACCTGACAGAAGACGGCGGCTGGCGTATGGAAATCAAGAAGTATCCGAAACTTCAGGAGATATCGGCCTGGAGGGATAGTACAGTTATAGGTCATGTAAGTGATAAACCCAGAAAATTTGATGGAAAAAGACATGGAGGCTATTATACTCACGAAGAGCTTAAGGATCTGGTAAAGTATGCTCAAGACAGATTTATAACTATTATACCCGAAATTGATATGCCTGGTCATACCTTATCTGCGTTGGCAGGATATCCAGAGTTAAGCTGTTTTCCGGACAGAAAATATCGGGTGTTAACGGCCTGGGGAATACAGAAAGACATACTCTGCCCCAAAGAAAGTACCTTTAAATTTGTAGAAGATGTATTGACGGAGGTAATGGAAGTCTTTCCATCTAAATATATACATATTGGAGGAGACGAGGCAAAAAAAGATAACTGGAAAGTATGCTCACATTGCCAGGAATTAATAAGAAGGGAAGGGCTGAAGGATGAACACGGATTACAGAGTTACTTTATCAAGCGTGTAGAAAAGTTTGTAAATTCAAAGGGAAGAGCTATTATTGGCTGGGATGAAATATTGGAAGGAGGGCTGGCACCGAATGCTACTGTAATGTCGTGGAGAGGGGAAAAAGGAGGAATAGATGCAGCGAAATTGGGACATGATGTGATCATGTCGCCAAACCATTATATGTATCTGGACTATTATCAAACTCCGGAAATGCGTAAAAGAGAACCGGTTGCAATTGGTAGCTACCTCCCACTGGAGACCGTATATAGCTACAACCCTTTGCCAAATAGCCTCACTAAAGCAGAGAAAAAGCATATTTTAGGTGTTCAGGCGCATGTTTGGTCAGAGTATATACCAAATGGAAAACATGCTGAACATATGACATTCCCTCGAGTATTGGCAATGGCAGAAGTGGGATGGACAGCACAGGAAAGGAAAGACTATTCGGATTTTATCAGCAGATTAAAAAAAGCTGCCAAGTTTTTGGATACTAAACAAGTAAATTATTCGAAGTACTTTTTAGAGCAGTATTAGCGGAATTTTTATACTAAATTAAAAAGGTTCTGATTTAATCAGAACCTTTTTAATTATACCGTAGGATACTCCACAAAATTTCTTTCAGTCTCATAAAGCCGTACATAAAGATCAAGATCTGATGAAATATGCGGTCTAATCAAATTCCAAATAACTATAGCTATATTTTCTGCTGTAGGGTTTAAAGTTTTAAATTCTTCAGTATCCAGATTCAGGTTTCTATGATCAAATTTCTTGATAACTTCCTTATGGATGATATCTGATAAAATCTTCATATCAACAACGTATCCGGTTTTGGCATCTGGAAATCCAACTACTTTTAGTTCGAGAATATAATTATGACCATGATAGTTTGGATTATTGCACTTCCCGAATATCCTTTGATTTTCTTCTTCAGACCATTCGGGATTGTTTAATCTGTGAGCTGCATTAAACTGTTCCCTTCTGTAAACAGCAATTTTATTTTCCATATTACAAAAATACTAAAACTTAAGTTCCGTTAAAAACGCTTATAAAACTACAAAGGGTACTAAGTTCTCAAAATAATTCCCGAGTCTTGATACTTGCCGAAGGAGCCAAAGGCTTCCATTTGGACATCCCTTTGGGAAAGTGCTTGACTAATATTATCTTAACCAGATCAACTATTGTCTTTCAAAGAATGAAATTTATATCTGAGTACTTTGCGGTTAATAATAAAACTACAATCCGATATTTTAGATTCTTATCTGTTTTTTCGTAAATTAGCATACACGCATCTTGCCAAATAAATTTATAATTCCACCTTTCATCCACGTATAGTCCACCTTTACTCCGCTTATTCTCCACTGTATCTGGCTTATACCTGGTACTATCCTATAGTTATTCTCCTACTATTCCCCTATTTCATCGCAGACATACCTCTAGGAAAGTATGAAGAAGCAATCAACCAAAAGGGATTTATAACGCAAATAAGGTAACATACGTTCCATTCTATAATCCTGTCAGCGTTTGAAACGCTCCATGTGCACTTGTACATTACTTGTGCCCTTTACGGTTAACCATCAAACTCCTGCCTCTTAATTTTCGGATATCTTGATACTTTACTGTCGTACATCGGCGCAAAATCATAAAGAGGAATGTTTGTTTCAGGTAAAAATTGTTTTTATTTTGTCTAAATAGAGAAAATTATAAGCAAATTGCATTCCGATATTTGATCACATTCTGATTTCTTGGTATGACGAGTAGAACAATCTTAGTTTGGTTTAGGAATGATTTGCGCATTCATGATAATGAAATATTGATTGAAGCAAGCTTAAAGAGTTCTGAGATAGTTCCCGTTTATATTTTCGATCCAAGATATTATGCCGAAACAATTTACGGTACAAGAAAAACAGGTAAGCATAGAACTCAATTTATTATAGAAAGTGTTGCTGATCTAAAGCGTTCTTTTAAAAAACTAGGTGGAGATTTATTGGTGCTAACCGGAAAGCCCGAAGAAGTACTTCCGCAGTTAGTAAAAGAATATCACGTAGATGAGGTTTACCATCATAGGGAAGTCGCGTCGGAAGAAACAGATATTTCTTCTGCAGTTGAAGATGCGCTATGGAAATCCCAGGTAAATTTAAAGCATTTTATAGGACACACCTTATATCACAAAGAAGACCTGCCATTTCCAATAAAAGATATTCCGGATTTGTTTTCTAAGTTTAGGAAAAAAGTAGAACGGGAAGGTGAAATCAGAGAGCCATTTCAGACTCCGGAGGAAATTGTAGTGCCTGGAAATCTGGCACAATCAGAAGTGCCTGTATTAAAAGATTTAGGTTTTGAAGAAGATGATCTAACGGTAACTGATATTAAAGGTGGTGAAACTGCCGGTCTTCAACGTTTAAATGAGTATTTGTGGGAAAGTGATTCGTTAAGAGATTATAAAGCAAAAAGAAATTTACTAACCGGATTTAATCGCAATTCCCTTCTTTCGCCCTGGCTTTCTTTAGGATGCATTTCTCTGAGAAAGGTATATTGGGAGCTTAAGAGATACGAACGCGAAAGAGGAGGTACAGATAATATAAATTTACTAATTAACGAGCTGCTGTTTAGAGATTTTTTCCGTTTTATGTTTAAAAAGCACAGTACAGCCTATTTTGTTGATACAGAACAGATAGCTCCGCTTACTTCAGAACAAGCAGTGCTGTTTAATAAATGGAGAAATAGCGAAACAGGAGTTGATTTGGTTGATGCCAACATGCAGGAACTTAAACATAGAGGAACTATGGCAAATAAAGGTCGCCAGACTGTAGCTTCTTATCTGATTAATGAATTGCAATTACCATGGTCTTACGGTGCAGCTTATTTTGAAGAAATGTTGCTGGATTATGCACCAGCAAGTAATTGGGGGAATTGGGCATTATTAGCAGGTATCGGGACTCCTCAGAAAGAAATAAATCCATCTTTTAATTTAGATAAACAAATAAAAGACTCAGATCCCAAAGGGGATTATATTAAAGTTTGGTTATCGGAACTTACAGAATTTTCTAAGCACTAAAAAAGAAAAGTAAAATTTTAATTCATTTGTAGATTCAGCCGAGCTTTTTAAAGCGAAGCAAATGTTTGTCTGTTTTTTATCTTAATAATACATAATATATTTACAGTAAAAAAATATTATGGTTAAATATGTATGTGTCTTCGTTTTTTTTATTTTTTCTTTCTATGGAGTATACTCTCGAGATTCTACACGTATAGATTTAGGGCGATTATCACTTAATAAAAATTTTACTATTTTAAAAACAGTCAAAGCAGGGGATTTAGACAAAATACCTTCACACAGTTTGACGCCTGTTTTAAATAATTATTTTTTTGGCTATCTGTTTAATGAAAATGAATCTCCTGTTTATATTGTAGATGGTTCTATAAGGCAGAATATTAGTGGTCTCAGCATTTTTGATATAGAAGAAGTAAGCCTTATTCAGAACGTATTTGCTTTGGCCTTAAATGGAAATACTGATAAAAGACCAGTCCTGTTAATAACAACTAAAAGAACTCGTCGGAATGTGTGGGAAGTACGTGGCGAGGTGCAAATGGCCATACAGAGATATAAAAAAGAAAAGTATAACCATCTCACAAGTATTTATAACCCGGTTCATAATGAATATCGGTATAGTTTTGGAAATGATGAAAATGATATTGAGTTTTATCAGCAATATTATTTATCAGTATCAAAAAGAACTTCAAACGGAGGTTTAACTATTGCTGCAAATTATCAGAAAGATAAAAATCCTGAAGCAAAGACGACAGAAGCAGCGTTTTTCATAACACCAGCAGATAGATTAAGGTTTAATGCTTCATGGGATGAAAAGCTTGATAGGAACTTTGGAATAAGATTATATACCGGATATAGTCCTGATAGAGTTGTATATGATGATATTCCAGCCGATCTGAGAAATCTTGTGGAGGATGTTATCTTCAACCGCAGGGCAGAGGCTACGGACGAACTGATTGAATATGCCGAAAAGATAAAGAACGAAAATACAGGGCAGACAGAGCAAAAAGTGGAAGAATGGCGTTCTTATCGGC
>NZ_JBEBVH010000151.1:0-9675 GCF_040392825.1 Pseudopedobacter sp. | reverse complement strand
ATATCAATAACTTTATTTTTTGAACGATAAAAAAATTACAAGAAACATCATTTCAGCACCACAAAAAAACTTACAGGAAATTTTTTAAAACATTAACATCATCTAAATACCATTTAATATTTTCTCACAAGCTGTTAAATGAGATTTTTCACCATATTATAGTTTAACACCAAATTATATCGGTTAAATATTTTCAAAGGTAGAATAATGAAAAGGTCTAATCCTATAGACCCAAGGGTCTGTTTTTACTACAAATTCTTTTACAACCTAAAAAAATTAAGAAATGCAATGATATATCGATGATTTTGTTATTCAGTAAGAAACTATTTATAAAATTGAACGTATAAGGAAGAAATTAGAAGTAGAAAGTTTAAAAAAGTAAAATGTTTAGTTTATTACTATTTGTATAATTACGCGAATATTCCAGATTATGCCACATTCCTCTAAATGAAATTAACTTCCGCTCTCCACCTTTGTTTATATATTTTATTATCGCTTCCGTCTTTTTGTTTAGGAAAAGGCATTCTTATATCCGAAAAAGATATAGGAACTGAGATTTCGCTTAAACCGTTTTTTTATGCTGTAGAAGATTCGCTGGACAAGTATTCTGCTACAGATATTTTGCATAAACAACAATCAAATTTTGATCATTTAGAACAGCTTAAGCTTACTGCCCCTGATCATACGGTATGGTTAAAAACCGTTATACAAACATCCAACGATCTTTCGCATACAGATTTTTGTTTGAGTTTTAATTATTTAACCTTTGTTGATCTTTATCTTTTTAAAGACGATACTCTGGTTGCACACAGAAAAGGTGGTGTATTTAGAAAGCGATCGGAAATTTCTATTAAAGATCAGCGACTTGCTTTTAGTCTGTCTTTTAGCAAGTCAAGCAATTATCAATTGCTTTTAAAAGTAAAACATACCAAGAAGTTTCCGCCCATCTTCAATTTTCAGTTACAGGATGCCTATACACATCTTCAGCTAAATAAAAACTTAGAGCTTACGAACGCCTGGCTACAAGGTGCATTGGCTATATTATTTTTATACGCCTGCATTTCATGGTTAGTTAATCGTTACCGGCCTTTTATATGGGTAGCTTCATTCTTATTGCTAATCGGGCTTTATGGCTTTTCTTTACAACCGCAATATATCGATCTGCTATTTCCATCTTATCCCGAAACGGGCTGGCTATTGGTTCTGGTATACCTGCATTTCGGCATTGTTAGCTTTTATATGCTCATGGTAGATTTTCTGGAGATCAAAAAAAATGATGCCGTACTTTATCGTCTGATTATGTACTTCATAAAGGGGATTCCTTTCTTCACCGTATTATGCCTTACAAATAATATACTAACTTCTAATTATTACCTTACTAATCAAATCAATCTTTACATATCTCTGGTTCATCTATTTTGCATAGGTTATACATTTTTTATCCTATGGAATAAATTAGATAGCAGCCAGCGATTTCTCTTGTATGGAATCATTGTTTTTGCAATAGGTGCCGTGGCTTTGGTGGGAGTTACTTTTATATTAAATGAACAGGGTTTTATATACGCGCCTATTATTACGAAAACTACCATTATATTGATAACGATATTATTTTTAGCAGGAATAGGCAGAAAGCTGCGACAACATGAACAGGAAAAAATTGCTACACTAAAATTGCTAAATAAGCTACATAGCGAACATAATACGCTTATAGAACATAAGGTCGAAGAGCGTACTATTGAACTGCAGGCTATGAACAGCAAGTTAACACTGCAGCAGGAGGAATTGATCAGTCAGCATAACCATATTCAAACCCTGATGGATGAACTGAATCATAGGGTAAAAAATAACCTGCAGATGCTTTATAGCCTAAGTACTTTTCAATTGCCACAAATACAGAATGAGAAGGGTAAACAAGTACTTAATGAAATGCGTAGTCGTATTAAAGCCATGATGTTGGTAAATGAACATCTGAATACGGAAACGAAGGAACAATCTGTACAAGTGTCTTCCCTCACGAAGGAAATCAAACAGCATATACAGTACATTTACGACCCTCAACAAAAGGTTAAAATTGATCTGGATATTCCTGGCAATTTTTTACTGAGTACCAAACATTCTTTACCTTTTGGCTTGATATTGACCGAGCTTTTCACCAATACATTTAAGCATGCATTTGAGCGAGAACACATTGCACCGTCTATTAAAATTGAAATCTTATTGTCGAAAGAAGAAATACATTTAAATTATAAGGACAATGGTAAGGGTGCGGAAAAATTAGATACCCGCGCATCAATGGGGATATCGCTTATCCGTGACCTGGCAAGACAATTAAAAGGACAATTACAAATAAATACAAATTCCGGATTCCATTATTTTTTCACTTTCCCTAAACACTGAACATGATACGCATTTTAATTATTGAAGACGAAATTGTCATTGCCCGATTTATAGAGCAGCAGCTTAAATCGATTTCTCCCTGTGAAGTCGAAATTGCTCTTTCGATTGACGAGGTCGAGCAGTCACTTCCTGATTTTTCTCCCCAATTAGTACTATGCGATATTGAGCTCAACGATAAACTGGATGGTATTGAACTGATTAAATCTCTAAAAGTGTCCCATTCGTTTGAATTGGTTTTTATTACCTCTTACCAAACTATTAATACAATTAACAGAGCTTTTGAACTTGAGCCGGCGAATTACATCATCAAACCTTTAGACGAAAGCAGATTATATGCTGGAATTCTACCGGTCATTAAAAAAATATCTGCACATAGCGACGCGAGAAATGATATTGCTGAGCTTCAAAAGCAGGTAAGTCAAAGTGAACTGAATATCCTTAGATTAATTGCTAAACAAAAAACTACCAAGGAAATTGCTGATATCCTAAATTTGAGTCCATCTACTATTAAAAACCATAGACATAGTATTTGCAGAAAGTTGAATCTGGGAGAAGAGACAAATGCTTTATTGACCTGGACTTTAAAAAATCATAAACTATTAGAGACGGGGTAATACAGTATTAAGACAAAATAAATAAATAAATAAATAAATAAATAAATACCAATTGGCCTTATCTCTAGTTTTTAATACGTTATTAATAACTATATTAGTTATTCTTTAACCCTTTCTCAAGGGCATCCTTCAACCAAAACATTATTAAGTCTATAAAAGTCCGCTAAAGTCCGTAAAACTCCGTGAAAGTCCATTGATGTACCGCATCTGCTTCGGTCCCGGTTCACTCACGGTACGCCCCTAATTCGGATATGATTCGGCACACCTTTCCGTGGTTTCGAAGAAGTCCCAAATCAATGTGGTATATAATTCGTTATTTATATGATTATCCTCAATCTGATATCAGATACTAAGTTCTGACCAAATTCAAATAAATCCAGTTCTCTTGTAACCTTTTCTTTCCTCAGTTACCCTAAGAAGGTATAAACTAATGCAAAACAAAATGGAAAGTAAAAATGAACAACAGTTATTGCGCTCGGCGCTCAATCTGTTAAAAGCTGTATTTGTAATTGTTCCTATAGTTGCAGGAGCAGACAAGTTTACAAACCTTCTTACTAATTGGGAACAGTATCTTAATCCTTCGATTGCTGCTTTACTACCTTTCTCTCCTTCTACCTTTATGATGATTGTAGGTATTATTGAAATTATTGCAGGCATTATTGTATTAAAAAAAACCGAAATTGGTGGTTACATTGTTGCTGCATGGCTTACAGCGATCGCATTAACATTACTGGCAGGACTTCACTATTTAGATGTTGCAATTCGTGATCTGGTAATGGCTGTTTCGGCTTTTGCTATGGCAAGAATTTCTAAAATCATTGATTAAGATTATGACCCCATTCGAAAAATTTACCGAAGCAGAAATTATTACAAGAATTTTAGAGGGAGAGAAATCTCTTTATGAAATTATTGTAAGAAGGTTTAATCCGTATCTGTATAAAGTGGGGAGGTCATATAATTACAATCATGAAGACACGCAGGACTTAATGCAGGATACCTTTATTGATGCCTATAAAAGCCTCTTGCAATTTGAGGGCCGTTCCGATTTTAAAACATGGATTATCCGTATCATGATGAATCATTGTTACAGAAAAAGAGAAAAGTCCAGTTTTAAAAATGAAATGACTCAAGATATAAACGACAATTCGAAACCAATGTTTAGCAACTCAAATAACGATACAGATAAAGTGATTGGAAACAGGGAATTAAGACATGTTATTGAAGATTCTCTGAGTAAAATTCCTTTTGATTACCGGATTGTATTTTCACTACGTCAAATCAATGGGCTTAACGTAACTGAGACTGCAAACTTATTAAGTATTAGCGAAGCTAATGTGAAGGTACGGCTTAACAGATCGAAAGCAATGTTGAGAAGCGAGATAGAGAAAATATATTCTGGTCGAGAGCTGTTTGAATTTAATTTAATCTATTGCGATGCAATAGTAGAAAACGTAATGCATAAAATAAATGAACTCTGATTCTCATATCAAGGAAATAATAGATAGTGGCTTAAATGAAGCCTTAACTGATACAGCTCCTGCTGCACATCATTTTGAATTAAGCGAAAGCGAAAAAATAAGTAAAATTGATATCATTTTGAAGAAATTATGCGTACGCTTGGCTTGGATTTACGCGACGACAGCCTAATTGGAACTCCAAAAAGAGTTGCAAAGATGTTTGTTAAAGAGCTATTTAGCGGTCTAAATCCGAAAAATAAACCGGAGATTAGTCTTTTTGAAAATAGGTATGGTTATAAGAACATGCTTATCGAGAAAGACATTTCGCTATACTCCAATTGTGAACATCATTTTGTCCCTATTATTGGCAAGGTACACGTGGCTTATATTCCCCACCAGCAAGTTATTGGATTGTCTAAAATTAATCGTTTGGTACAGTATTATGCCAGCCGCCCTCAAGTTCAGGAGCGATTAACAATACAGATATCTGACGCGTTAAAAGAAATTTTCCAACATAATGACATTGCGGTTGTTATTGAAGCAGATCACCTATGTGTTGCATCAAGAGGTATTAAAGACACCAATAGCATAACCACTACTGCGATCTACTCGGGTAAATTTGAAGATGTAGCTACCAAACAGGAATTCTTATCGCACATTTATAGCAAAAAATAATAATTATGGCACAGGTTGTTAAAATAATAAACATAGAACATCTCACACATGATGTTCTTCGGATAACTGCCGAAAAACCAACTGATCTTCATTACCTTCCGGGGCAAGCAGTAGATGTATCTATTAATAAACAAGGTTGGGAACAGGAGTTGAGACCCTTTACTTTTACTTCCTTACCCGAAGACGACCACATAGAATTTACTATTAAAACCTACCCTAATCATCATGGCGTTACAGCGCAATTACTCGAACTCGGAAAAGGTGATGAGTTAATTATTGGAGATGTTTTCGGGGATATCACATACAAAGGTGATGGCATTTTTATCGCCGGCGGTGCGGGTATTACTCCTTTCATTGCCATTTTTAAGCAGCTTGATAAGCGGGATGGCATTGCACACAGCAAATTGATCTTTGCTAATAAAACTAAAGCAGATATTATTCTTGAAGACAGTTTTAGCAAATTGTTAGGCAGCAGATTTGTTAACGTACTTTCTAACGAGCAGTTGCCGAACTACGAATACGGCTATATCTCTGCTGAACTGATAAAAAAACACATAGACGACCACACCTTATATTTTTATCTCTGTGGTCCCGACCCGATGATGCAGGCAATAGAACAGCATTTATCTTCACTAGGTATTGAAGATGCTTTTATTGTTAAAGAAGGTTTTTAAGTACGAAGCTGTTTTCAAAATATTGAAAACAGCTTCGTATCTTTTATATTCATTTCAACTTAACCTTGATTTTGACGAATTAAGATTAGCTTTCAGACTTTAATTTTTTGTAGCACCAGCTACCTGATCATATCAAAACCAGTATAAGGAATCAATACCTCAGGTATTTTAATCCCATCTTCTGTTTGGTAATTCTCCAGAATAGAAGCGACAATTCTAGGTAATGCCAATGCACTTCCGTTTAATGTATGTGCCAGTTGTGGTTTGCCTTCACTACCTTTGAAACGTAATTTCAAGCGATTAGATTGATAAGTTTCGAAATTAGAAACAGAGGAAACCTCTAACCAACGTTGTTGTGCGGCACTCCACACTTCCATATCATAAGTTAAGGCAGAAGTAAAGCCCATATCGCCTCCACAAAGTCTCAATACCCTGTAGTATAAACCTAGTTTTTGCAACAAACCTTGTACATGCAGACTCATTTGTTCCAATACTTCATAAGATTTATCCGGGTGTACTACCTGTACAATCTCTACCTTATCGAATTGATGCAAACGGTTTAAGCCTCTTACATGTGCCCCATAAGAACCTGCTTCTCTTCTGAAACATGGTGTATAACCACAGTTTTTAACCGGAAGCTGATCCTCTTTTAAGATAACATCTCTGTAGAGATTCGTGATAGGCACTTCGGCTGTTGGGATCAGATATAAATTATCTAATCCTACAAAATACATTTGTCCTTCTTTATCCGGTAACTGACCGGTTCCAAAACCTGAAGCCTCGTTTACTAAATGTGGCAACATCATTTCTTCGTAGCCAGCTTTTTCTGCCTCGGCCAAAAAGAAATTAATTAAAGCTCTTTGTAATTTAGCGCCTTTACCTTTATACACCGGAAAACCTGCTCCGGTGATTTTAGTCCCCAGTTCAAAATCTATTAAATCGTATTTCGCTGCCAGATCCCAATGTGCCTGTGCACTTTCCGGTAATTCAGGCGCTTTTCCATAAGTCAGGACAATTTCGTTATCTTCTGCGGAAACACCTTTAGGAACAGATGCATGCGGAAGATTAGGTAATTGCACAATTCTATCATAAAGCTCCTGCTCTAAAACAGCCAACTCGTCGTTCAGTTTTTTAATATCGTCCTTAGCCGCAGTAGTCTTTGCCTTGATGGCTTCTGCTTCTTCTCTCTGACCAGCCTTCATTAATTCGCCAATTTTTTTGGCTGCTGCATTGGCGTCTGCCTGCAAGGCATCTCCCTGCGATTGTGTGGAGCGTCTTTTCTCATCTATAGCAATAATTTCATCAACCAACTCTGGCTGACCAAAATTTCTTACACTTAAACGTTCAAGCACATGCGCTCTATTCTCGCGGATATAATTAACTTGCAGCATATTTTATTTTTTTGACAAAGATAGGATTCGATTTTTAATTTACGATTTTAGATTTACGATTTTAACCGTAAAAGACACAAAGAAAGCACAATGAACATAGAGCCATTTGATTCAGATTTATCAAGAAAGACAAAATGCAGCTCGCCAAAAAACATTCAAAGTACAAAACATAAATAATGGAGACAAACGGAACGGAAAAGCACAGATCAACTCCCCTCTCCCTGCCCGTCCGGCAGGCGGGTTTCGGAGAGGGGTCGGGGGTGAGGCCTGGAAAACTATACCTGGTACCTACACCTATCGGCAATTTAGATGATATGACTTTCAGAGCTGTTAAGGTATTGAAAGAATGTGATATTATACTGGCAGAGGACACCCGTAATTCTGCACCTATGCTTAAGCATTTTGGAATAGATAAAAAACTCTTTTCACATCATCAGCATAACGAACATAAGGCTGTAAATGAGATTATCAGGTTTTTAAATGAGGGTAAAAACATTGCTCTTATTTCTGATGCAGGAACACCTGCCATATCTGACCCTGGTTATCTTTTGAGCCGCGAGGCTATAAAAAATGAAATTGACATTGAATGCCTTCCGGGAGCAACAGCCTTTGTTCCGGCATTGGTTAATTCCGGATTACCAAATGATCGTTTTGTATTTGAGGGATTTCTTCCGGTAAAAAAGGGTAGGCAAACCAGATTAAAAGAACTGGCTTTGGAAAAAAGGACCATGATTATTTATGAATCCCCGCATCGTTTGCTGAAATCTTTAGATGAATTCATTGAGTATTTTGGTGAGGACAGACAAGCTTCTGTATCCAGAGAACTAACCAAGATGTATGAAGAAACAGTCAGAGGTACTTTGAACGAAATTAAGCACCATTTTGTTGAGGGAACAGTAAAGGGAGAGTTTGTAATTTGTGTAGCGGGAATATAGCGTGAAGGTTCTTTTTAGTGGTTCCATTGGAATACAATAAATAAACGACTGAAATGCATCATGGATAAACTAAAAACTTATTTAGAGAATATAATCCATTTTAATGAAGGTGAACTAAGCACATTTTTTTCGCTTTTTTCGGAGATCGTATTTCTTAAAGATGATTATTTTGCAAAAGAAGGTGAGTTTTCCACAAATCTGGGTTTTATTACAGAAGGTGTAATGCGGGCTTTTTTTCGGGATGATTGCGGAAAGGAATATAACAAAACTTTTTTCACACCGCCTAACTTTGTTGGTGCTTATTCTTCTTTGACGACAAAACGGAAAAATCTCATCAATATTCAATGCCTTACTGATTGCACTTTATTAGTCGCCGACTTTAAAAAACTAACTTTACTTTATAAAGACTATCCCAAGTTCGAGAGTCTGGCCAGAATACTGGCGGAATATAAGTTCGCAATTAAGGAAAAAAGAGAAATTGAACTTGTTACGCTTAATGCCACAAGACGGTACGAAATTTTCAAGATAGAACATCCAAATTTAGAAAATCTGATCAGCCAATACCACATAGCATCGTACCTGGGTATAACACCTACGCAACTAAGTCGAATTAGAGCAAAAAATTAATTTCTTTACATATGTAAATGCATTTCAGTTTCATTTTCGAGAATTTGGTGACAAAATCTTAAAAATGAAACTAAACAATAACAAAATATTGATAACCGGTGCCACATCCGGAATTGGTAAAGCATTAACAGAAAAGTTATGCAAATTGGACAATCAGGTAATTGCAGTTGGCAGGAATATGGAAATGTTAGATACTCTTGCCAAATCTGATAACCGTATTATCACTTTCCAATGCGACCTTTCTTCAGAAACGGAGATCAATCACCTCGTCTCATTTATAAAACAGAATCATAGCGATCTTAATATCCTTATTAACAATGCAGCAATTCAATACAATTGCCGTTTTGATGAGGCGACTTATTCGGCTGAAAAAATTGAAAACGAAATTAATATTAACCTTATAGCACCTATAAAACTCTCTTTTTATTTATTGCCGATTTTGAGAGTAAATTGCAATGCAGCCATAGTTAATATCTCCTCTGCCCTGGGCATCGTTCCTAAAGCAATATCTTCTGTATATTGTGGCACTAAAGCCGCTATCCATATTTATACGAAATCGCTTCGATACCAATTAGAAGATGTGAAAGTGTTTGAGGTAATCCCTCCCTTAGTAGATACTGAAATGACGAAAGGAAGAGGAAAGAATAAAATATCAACGAAAAAATTAGTCGACGAATTTATAAAAGCTTTTCGGAACAATAAATATGAGATAAACATACATAAAGTGAAACTATTAAGAATATTAAATAGAATTAGCCCTAAAATCGCAGATAAAATAATGAAAAGAACAACTTTATAATAATGTAATAACAAATGAGCTGGAAATAGACTGATAAGAACACTAAGCGCTGTATTTAATATTAAATCATAAGACGCTATGCATACCAAAGTAATCAGCAGGTAAT
>NZ_JBEBVH010000150.1:0-9687 GCF_040392825.1 Pseudopedobacter sp. | reverse complement strand
GAGGACAACTTTATGCTTCAGGACTCAAGTCCCGGGGAATTGAACAAAGACAAAAACCTACAAAAAAAAATATACGACCGCATTTTCAAAACAATAAATAAGAAAGAGGTTAACATATACAGGTTATGGATAAAGTATGCCGCAGCAATTATTTTGATCCTGTCTATTGGTATTATGGAATACAGGGTATATAAGAAAGATTTGGAACTTGAAAAAGTAAAAGCTGTTTCAGTTAAATCAAGAATCCCTTCTCCGGTACAAGATTCATCTGCAGTAATGCTAACATTATCTGACGGGTCTGTAATTTCTTTGGATAGTGCCAACAATGGGGTGCTTACTGAGGATGGCTCTTCAAAAATAAGCAAAACAGCAAATGGGGAAGTAGAATATAAGGTGACAAATAGCTGGGGTTATTTAAATGCTTCAGTAAACAAGTTATATGTTCCAAAAGGGTTTCAATATAAATTGACACTGGCCGATGGGACTAAAGTTTGGTTAAATGCCAATTCTACTCTTTATTACCCTTCAAACTTCAGAGGTATAGAAAGACTTGTTGAACTTGCAGGAGAGGCTTATTTCGAGGTAGCGAGAAATGAAAAAATGCCTTTTATTGTAAAAACCAGAACGTCAAGAGTACAGGTGTTAGGAACCCATTTTAATATCTCTGCCTATACGGATGACGAGGTTGAAAAGACAACTTTAGCTGAGGGCTCTGTTAAGGTTTCACAAGGGACTCATAACGTAGTTTTAAAACCAGGGCAACAGGGGGTAGTGGCTAATAAAAATACAGAGATTAAAGTACAGGAGGCCAATTTAAAACAAATACTGGCCTGGAAAGAGGGGTATTTCCTATTTAAAGATGATAATATCAGGGACGTAATGAAACAGATTTCTCGATGGTATAATGTCGATATCGAATATGAAACAAGCTCGGATGGGAAAATATTTGGTGGAATTTATTCAAAATCAAAGGATTTGGAAGAATTGCTAAAAGGGCTTGAACTTACGGGAATAGTAAAGTTTAAGATAATTCCTGAAGAGTCTATTGGTAAAGGAAGGAGGGTAATAGTTATGGATTAATTATATAATCATAGCTGATATCCTATAAAAAATCCCGAAAACGTTCGCACCGTTCCCGGGATATGCATTAGGATTCAACTGAATTTTACTTGGAGCATCAATTGAAAATTAAACCTAACATTCAAATGTATAAAAAAAACACTGTATTCAACTGCAGCGCGCACATCTATTGTAATTCAAAATTTCTACGCATCATGAGATTGCTATCCATCTTTATGTTGGTTACCATTATGCAGGTTAGTGCCAACTCTTTAGCGCAAAGCATTAATATGCAATTAAAAAATGTACGTCTGGAAGATGCGCTTATACAATTGCAAAAACAAAGTGGATACGATTTTCTTTACAGTTCGCAGCTGTTGAAATTAACCAATCCAGTAACGGCATCTTTAAAGGGAGCTACTATAGAAGAGGCCATGGAAAAGCTGATGGCAAATCAACCTCTTACTTATGTGATTAACAAAAAGACAATCACCATAAAAGCTAAGCCTCAACCACCAAAAAATGTTCAGATTAATGGAAAAGTAATTGACGAAGCTAACGAGCCTTTGATTGGCGTTTCGATAAGAGTGAAGAATACTCAAGCGGGAACCATAAGTGACGAGAAAGGCGCTTTTAGCCTTAATACTACTGATAAAAGTGCAACACTTGTTTTCAGATATATGGGCTTTGAGGAAAAGGAAATTTCTGTTGCAGACAACAGGAGTCTAACTGTTGTTCTCAAAAAGTCGACTTCGAAACTCGAAGAAATAGTAATTATAGGTTACGGAGAGGTGAAAAAGAGGGATTTAACCGGAGCGGTTTCTACCGTAAATATGAAAGATTTAGAAGATGTTCCGGTTCAGCGCATAGACCAGATGTTGCAAGGAAGAATTGCCGGAGCGGAAATAGTATCTACTTCCGGCGAACCTGGAGCAGGAACGTCTATCAGGATTAGAGGAACACGTTCTATTAATGCTACCAATGAACCTTTGTATGTGGTGGACGGGGTAATGGATGCGGTAACGAATATGAGTGACATCAATCCTGAAGATATTGAATCTATACAGGTATTGAAAGATGCATCATCAACCGCAATTTATGGCTCAAGAGGTGCCAATGGGGTTATCATGATTACCACCAAAAAAGGACGGGACGGTAAGAATGAATTTACATTTAGAGCTACGGTAGGCCGTTCGGAATTGCCCCGCTATCTCGATTTAATGAATGCACAAGAGTTTGCCGAACTGCAAAACGACCGCTTTTTTTTCTCGAGTACTGCAAACCAGATAAAACCTCTTGAGCAATATCCCTTTCCCGACCCCGCCGCATTGGGTGAAGGAACGAACTGGACGGAGGAGATTACACAAAAAGCGCCATATAGCAGCTATACCTTTACAGCATCAGGCGGGAACAAAAGTACCCGGTATTATTTTTCAGGAAATTATGCGGATGAAGAAGGTATTATCATTAACAGTGGCGTAAAAAGAACACAATTTAGGCTCAACCTGGATCATACCGTCAGTAAAAATGTTACTGCAGGAATTAGATTGAACTATGCCAATATAGACAGGGATTTAAACAAAGCAGATATTGGTACGCAAACTTTATGGTATAGGTCTACCATTTTTTTGGCACCTACTATGCCAGCTTATAAAGAAGACGGTTCGTTTAATGATTGGAATACACAATGGTACTCGGGAACACTTTTCGATTCGCCTTTGGCCAACGCGAAACTTTTGCGAAAAGACCAATTGATAAAAACCTTTTCGCCAATGGCTTTTATAGAAGCAAGTCTATTAAAATCTTTAAAAATTAAAAGTTCGGTATCGTATTATGACCAAAACCGTTTCGATGACAATTTTTCGCCCTCTACCTTGCCCACCAGAGCCAACCGAAGTTCGGGAGCTTATGCCTATAAACGAGCATATAGAGCAAATAATGTCCTGAATGAGAATACGATAAACTATAACAAGACCTGGAATAAAGCTCACCGTTTGGATGCGCTTTATGGTTTTACTGTACAAAAACTTTGGTACACCAACCTGTCGGCAAGTGGTGAAGGATATTTTATTGATAATAATAACACCAATGATTTAGGGTCTATACCTTCAAAAGAAACTGTCAACCTTTCGTCTGATTATTCAGACAGAGGAAGGTTATCTCATTTGGGGCGACTTAATTACAGCTATCTGAGCAAGTATTATTTAACTTTTACCGGCCGTTACGACGCGGGTTCTAATTTTGCTGCTGATAAAAAATGGGCTTTTTTCCCTTCAGCAGCCTTAAAATGGAATTTAAAGGAAGAAAAATTCCTTAAAGATGTTTCAGCTATCGACCAGTTGGCTTTAAGGTCAAGTATAGGAGTGAGTGGTAATGATGCAATTTCCATGTACCAATCACTTTCACAACTAACTTCAACTACTTCTGGTTATATTTTTGATGGCGCTATTCCCGTTTCGTACTATCCTTCGCGAATTGCTAATCCAGAACTTACCTGGGAAAAAACAAAATCGATAAACCTGGGGATTGACGCAACGTTCTTGAAAAACAAAATTGATTTAAGTCTGGAATTTTATTCTGCTAAAACCGAGGATCTGTTATTATCTGTACAATTGCCTAATCAGGCAGGCTATGGATCTCGTTTAACTAATATTGGTAAAACATCCAATAAAGGAATAGAATTTACCCTAAACACTAAAAACATTACCCGAAAAAAATTCTATTGGACCTCTACTTTTACCATCGCTCACAACGACCAAATGGTTAACGACATTGGTGGTTTAGACAGAATTGCAGCCTATGTTAATCCCTATGGAGGGAATTACATGATGTACGGTTATGTGGCAGGCAGACCTTTAAATGCACTTTGGGGAATGCAGTATGCCGGCGTATGGAAAAATCAGACAGAAATAGATCAAAATAATATTGATAAAAAGTATGCATCGGCATCAACGGCTTTTTATCAGCCGGGACGTCAGCGCTATATCGACCAAAATCGGGATGGCTTATTGGACAATGATGACTTGGTGTATCTGGGTAATGCCGACCCTATCATTTACGGTGGTTTGCAAAACAGTTTCCGTTTTAACAGGCTTTATGTCAACTTCTTTTTTAATTACTCCCTTGGCGGAAAAATTTACAATCCTACAGAACTGTTTATGGGAACCGGAACCTATCTAAGTAACCAGTACCGATATATGGTAAATGCCTGGCACCCTATCAGAAATCCAGATTCCGATCTCCCGAGAGCAGAATCTAAAGACGATATTCCTGCCGACCGCTTTGTTTACAATGCCAGTTTTTTAAGGCTTAAAAGCGCAACAGCAACTTATGTTTTTGATATAAAGAAACTCACTGCCAATAAATTGCAGGAGCTAAAATTGTCGCTAAGCGGGAATAATCTGTTCTTATGGAAAAAATATAACGGCTACGATCCCGAGGTTTCTACCGAGAGTGGCAATTCTACCATCAGACGTATGGATAACGGTGCATACCCTGCCAGCCGGACAATTTCGTTGAGTGCTTTTGTTAAATTTTAACATCCTAAATGTAATCAGGAAGATGAAAAAATATTTTAAAATACTGCTACTTATAGCCTGTGTTTCACCGCTGGGTTCATGCAAAAAAATACTAGAAGAAATTCCCGAGAGTTTTGTAACCCCCAAGCAGTTTTATCAGAATGAAGCGCAGTGCATAGCGGCTTTAAATGGCTGTTACAGCCCTTTAACCAGTATCTATAATCAGAATTTAATTATTGCTATTGAAGCAGCTACCGATTTAGGATATTTTCCCAGTTCTTTAAATAAAGATGCAATTTTTGATATCTCACCTTCTTCTCCCGGAATGGGGCAGAATTTGTGGATACAATGTTACAAGGGAATAATGTTCTGTAATTCCGCTGTAGCGGGTATCAAAGGGTCGCGCGTTGACGAAGATAGAAAGTCAGCCCTTGTTGCAGAGGCGGTAACATTGAGAGCTTTGTATTATTACATACTTACTTCAACCTTTGGCGATGTGCCCTTTTATATGGATGATGTTGCGGATTTGCAAACTTTAGAACAGATAAACGCGTTGGGGCGCATGGATGCCAGTAATACCCGAAAAACACTGATTGAAGAATTGAATCAATACGCATCAGCCTTGCCTCAGAAACGTACTTCAGATGTTGCTCAAAATCGCATTTCGGCACCCGTTGCCTATATGCTGATAGGCAAATTGGCCATGTGGGAAAAAGACTGGGGAACTGCGCTTACTGCTTTAAATAAAATAAAACTGATATATGCGGCTCTATCCCAATATAAATTGGTTGATACCTATTTTAGAAATAAAAACACACCCGAATCGATTTTTGAGGTTCAATATACCTGGTCGGCCACTGGGTTAAAGAAAACCACTAGTGTTGCCGCCTATTTTACACCGTCAAAAACCAGCGGAACTTCGATTTACGGAGGTGTGAATATTCCTGAATTGGGAACTGTTGCAAATCCTTTTGGCTCGGTAACCCCTACGCAATATTTTATGAGCCTGTATCATGTTTTTGATCCGAGAAGGAATATAATTCTTGCTTATTCGTATAACGGAACAGTTTTTCCAAGAACAATGCAAAATAATGGTACGGGAAAACCTTATACAGGGCCAAAATTCTGGTGTCCTGGAATGGATAACATAGCAGATGGTAATAACCAAAAAGTGTTCAGATATGCCGATGCCTTGCTGATGATTGCCGAATGTGCTAACCAATTGGATGATAGCGATACGGCAATGGATGCCATTAATGAGGTAAAAAAGCGGGCAGAGAATGAAGCTGCGACTAATAATAACAATATTACGTTGATATTATCCTCGTATCCCGGTAAAGAGGCTTTTCAAAAAGAAGTAAAGGAAGAAAGAGCAAGAGAGCTTATGGGTGAGTATGGCCGCAAGTGGGATTTGGTTCGTTGGGGTACATTCTATGATGATGTAAAATCTACTGCGGGAGCCGAATCGATACAAATTCTTCAGAATATACGCCCTTATCACCAATACTATCCCATTGCCGATAGCGAAATACTTCGCTCGGATGGTAAGTTGAACAATGATGCTTATAAAGGACAATAATGAAACACTTAATTAAATATTTATTATTCGGGTTATTGGCTTTCTCTGGCCATACCCTGTTTGCTCAGCGAACATTTAAGGTGCTTAGCTATAATATTTTAGAGGGTATGAAAACCGACAAAACTGAAGGTAAACAGGAATTCGTATCATGGTTAAAACTACAAGATCCTGATGTTTTTGCCATACAGGAGGCCAATGGCTTTACGCCAAAAACACTTCAGGAATTGGCTGAATCTTATGGGCATAAATATTCGGTATTGCTCAAAGAAACCGGTTACCCTACGGCTATTACTTCGAAGCATCCTATTGAAAATGCCGAGAAGTTTACTGATAAAATGACTCATGGTTTTATAGTAGCTAAAATATTGGATTACAATTTTGTGGTACTACATCTGAACCCGCACAGTTATATCAAAAAAAGGGCAGAGATGAAAACCGTATTGGATAGTATTAAAACCAAGAACATAGGTAAGAAACTGCTCATGATGGGCGATTTTAATTCCTATTCGCCATTGTATAGAGACAATTTTGAAGATGGCATTATGCAAAGCTCATTGAGAAAAAGAGAGCTCACCAGCAACGGAAAGCTGAAATATTTGGTAGATGGAGAAATTGATTTTGAAGTACAGCAGGCTATTTTAGATATGGGTTTGGTAGACGTGATATACAAACTGGAAACTGAAAATCCAACTAAGGCAAAGTCTATAAATCCTCAGAAGCATAAAATTGACTATATCTATTGCTCAAAAGATATACAGTCAAAAATTATTTCTGGCAATTTTATTCAGGACAATTTCACCAAAACACATTCGGACCACATACCCATTGTTATCGAATTAAAAAAATAGTAAGCTAAGAATGAAGGCGGCTAAAAATTCCATCGACAAAACTAAAGTGATAATAACGATACTGCTTGTTGTTTCCATTTTTACGGGTTGTAAGGACAAGACTGCTCTACCCGAAAAGAAAGATCAAAACATCCAACAAAAATTAACGGTGCTAAGCTATAATATTTTGGAAGGAATGAAAACTGATATTTCTACCAACAAACAGTTGTTTACAGCATGGGTTGGTATACAAAACCCCGATATTTTTGCTATACAGGAAGCTAATGGTTTTACCGAAGTAACGCTTGCTGCGCTTGCCAAATCCTACGGGCATAATTATTCTGCATTGGTTAAACTTACAGGATATCCCGTTGCGTTAACCTCGAAGTATCCTATTACAGCAGTTGAGCGCATAAATAATGGCATGACCCATGGATTTATTATCGCTAAAATTTTAGATTATAACATTGTGGTACTGCATCTCAATCCGCATAACTACGAGATCAGGCGATCCGAAATTAAGATTGTTTTAGACAAGATTGCTACCAATAAAGCAACCAGTAAATTGTTGGTTATGGGAGACTTTAATTCCTATTCGCCGTTGTATGCCGCCAATTTTGCAAATGGCACTTTGGTAAATACCTTAAAACAAAGAGAACTGGCAAACCCAGGCCAGAAATATCTGGACAACGGGCAGCTTGATTTTAAAGTACAACAAAGCGTATTGGATGATGGCCTTTTAGATGTGATTTACGAGTTGGAGCAAAAAGATCCAAAAAATGCTAAAACAATAAATCCAACCACCAATAAAATTGATTACATCTATGCCTCAAAAGATCTGATGCCTAATGTAGTTTCGGGCAATTTTATAAAGGACAATTTCACGGCAAAATATTCAGATCATCTCCCCATTATTATTCACCTAAAACGTTAAAGAAGATTAATATGAGATCATTAATTCTATTCACCAGAACACCAAAAAAGCTAATGTTCATGCTTCTTGCGACGTTAACTTTTTTAGGTTGTAAAAAAAATGAATCACTGACCCGATTTAGTACAGATCTGGCTTTAAATGCCAATACTGTAAGATTAAATGCTCCGGCAACTTCAACAAAACTTCAAGTTTATTCTGACGGCAATTGGACCGTGTCCCTAAAAGAGGGAGCCGATTGGATTACACTGGATAAAACCGAAGGTAGTGGGAAAAGTTATCTTACGGCGACGGTGACATCTAACGAAGGCAAACCGGCCAGGGCTACAGAGATTTATATTAGTACAAAAAGTACTACTGATACTATTGTACTACAACAATTAGGCCTGACACAAACTTTAAAATTTACCGATGCTTCCATTAATACACTATCCAGAGCCGGAAGTGCCAAAAGCTTACTGACCACCAATATTGATTTTGCGTTAATTGGGAAAGAAGCGAAGTATATAACCGCCGGACAGGAAGATTGGATTTCAAATATTGCTTACGACGGCAGTTATGTATCGTTTGATATGGCGCAAAATACTTCTTCAGAACCAAGAGAGGCATTTTTGAAGTTAGTGCACCAGAATGCAATAGGAGTAATCATTAAAGATTCACTATTGGTTACCCAAAATGCCAAGGCTGAATATGATGATGCTGTGCTGAAAGATTTTAGCTATGTTAAAAATACGTTAGCACAAGGCACTATTGCCGAAAATATTTACATAGAAGGCATTGTTCTGGCAGATAAAGGAAACCCTAATACGGCATTAATTCCAAACTCGGCCAGCAATAAACACGAGCTGGACAATACCGAAAACGGTATAACTGTTTATATCCAAAGTTTGGATGGTACATCCGGATTAAGGATAAGAACAAAAACACCTGGGGATAACCTGTTTGGCAAAAATGAAAAAGTTAAATTATGGCTAAAAGGAACAACACTGGCCAAAACTAGCAGCCCGACTACATCTACCATATCCGATTTTCCATCAATTAACATCATCGAAAAAGAGTTGAACACAACGCCACTGGTGATAAGGGAAAAATATATGAAAGATCTGGTTGATAACGATATCTACACTTATGTTAAATTAAAAGATGTCGAACTGTCTGTCCCTGTTGGCTCTTATTTCAATACCAATTATGGTTATTACGCTAGAGTAAGCTGCTATCCTGTAAATATTAGGGATATCAATGGTAACAGCATGTACATGATGATAAACGATCAGCATGAACTTGTTTTGCCGTACAAGAGCTTGATCAGAAACGGTGTGGCCGTTCCTCAGGGGTCTGGCACTATATCTGGTGTGCTTGTTCATGAAAGCTATTCGCGTTATGGTGGTGATATTGGTACTTACGGCATCAGGCCAATGAGTATGTCGGAAATTGTGCTCAACAATAGTCGTAGCAGTGGCTTTTCAAATGTATTGGTAGAATGGCAAAAGCCTTTAATAGAATATGTTGCCAGCCCAACGGCCGCTAAAAACCCTATGTCGCCAAACATTGGAGCAGGACAGTTGAGCCATAGTTCTATTGCTGAAACTAACTATACCGCAATTATAGCTACGCCAGCCTATAATGGTCTAAAGGGACAAGGCTCGGGGTCAAATACAGAAAAAGGAACTACCGATAATGATGCATGGAGAAATACAACGGCAGTAAAATGGTGGAACGATAGCAAAAACAGAGGAGAAGCCTGGTTGGTCAATTTTTCAACCGCGGGTATCA
>NZ_JBEBVH010000149.1:0-9746 GCF_040392825.1 Pseudopedobacter sp. | reverse complement strand
AAAGGTTATTTAAATAAATTCTTTTCCAGACAGGAAGGAGAAATTTCTACAAAAAACGTTAAAGAATCTACCATTTATAATGTGAAATTTGAGGTTGAGAGAGCAGAAGAAGCCTATATTGTGCGCCTAAACAATATTTACTACGATTTTGATAAATATGCTATTAGACAAGATGCCGAACCTGAACTGCAGAAAGTGGTAGATTTTATGCATAAAGTTAAAGATGTAAATGTGCAAATGCAGGCTCATACAGATTCACGGGGAAAATCTTCTTATAATATGGAGCTTTCTGTAAAAAGGGCAAATTCTGCCAAAGATTATTTAGTTAAACAAGGTGCAGAATTGGAGCGTTTGTCTGCCAGAGGTTTTGGGGAGACCCAACTATTAAACAAATGTGAAGATGGAATTGTATGTTCGGAAGAAGAGCATCAATTAAACAGAAGGACCGAGTTTAAAATAATAAAAATAAAACCTGTGTCGGCCAATATACCTTCACCGATAATAAAATTTTAACACAATAAAACTTATTACATAACCCAAACTCCACATATAATTAGTGTGGAGTTTTTTTATTTATCCACTTAAATCTATTAAAGCTACCTTTGTAACATGAAATTTAACAAGTACAATATAGCAACTGGTATTAAAAAGAGCTTAGAGGAAGCCGGGTTTAACAGGCCAACGGATATACAATATAAGTCTATACCTCAAATTTTATCAGGACAGGATATATTGGCTATAGCGCAAACGGGTACAGGAAAAACTGCAGCATTTGCCATTCCATTAATTAGCATGCTGGAAAAAGTAAAGCCTGGATTAGAACCGCAAACTGTAAAGGCAATAGTGATGGTGCCAACAAGAGAACTGGCAATCCAAATAGAACAGGTCTTTTTAGAATTGGCAAAATATACAAAAGTACATCCAGTTGCGATTATTGGGGGCGTAGATATTGAACCTCAACTTAAAAAACTCCAAAAGGCAGATTTATTAATAGCCACCCCTGGAAGGATTATGGATTTGGTTTTTAAAGGCCATTTATATCTAAAGAAGATAGACTATCTTGTTTTAGATGAGGCAGACCGAATGCTAGAACACGGTTTTTATAATGATATAAAGAAACTGATAACACTTTTGCCGAAAAAACGGCAAACCATGTTCTTCTCAGCTACTATAAACGAAACGATAAAAGACTTGGCCTATGCTTTGGTAAACAAGCCGGTGCGTATTCAGATATCACCCAAAGATCCTGTTTCAAAAAATGTAGACCATGCTGTTACTTATGTTAGTATGGATGATAAAAGGTTTTTTCTGGAAAGATTTGTTAAGGAGAACGAGGATAGAAAAATCATTGTTTTTGTACGTACAAAAGTTAGGGCAGAGCGTGTTGCCAAGGCAATGGACCGTGTGAATATCCATACGGAAACCATACATGGAGATAAAGATCAGAAAAATAGATTTCAGGTTTTAGATAATTTTAGAGAAGGAAAAAATAAAATATTAATAGCGACTGATGTAAGTGCCAGAGGTTTGGATGTAAAAGGTGTAGATTTTGTTGTGAATTACGATTTACCGGAATTACCAGAAAATTACATTCATAGAATAGGAAGGACAGGGAGAGGAACAAGTCGGGGGAGAGCAATTTCTTTTTGCAGCGATGAAGAAAAAGTATATCTGGATGCCATACAAGAATATATCGGAAAAGAAATAGATGTAATGAAAATAAGCAAAGGATCTTATGAAGAAACCATTGCGTATTCCGAAGCGAATCCATACGATTGGAAACAATTAATAAATGAAGCAGAGAGCGAACCTAAAAAAAAGAAGAAAAAGAAATAAATTTTGTAGTTGATTTCCAGTCTGTTGTTGTATAGTTAGAGATTTAGTTTAAAATAAACATAAAAAATGATACCTTTGTGCCGGGTTAGTCTTCTACGACCAGCTCCCTCTGAATTCCCCCAGGGTGGGAACGCAGCAAGGGTAAGAGGTTGTAGCGGTGCGATAGAAGGTGCTAGCCCATTTTTTTATTTCTCATCTTTATCTAATAATCAAACAATTTACTGGCATAAACTTTTCCTAATTCATTTTCTATTTATAAATTTGTAACGGAAAAATTATTGAGAGAAATTCTTCTGTTAGTAACAGCTTTTCTCTTACGAATTACTTAAAAATTCAATCAAACAATTTAGAACATAAAAAATTATGAAGTTTTTTATAGATACAGCAAATCTTGCTCAAATTAAAGAAGCACAAGATTTAGGTGTTTTAGATGGTGTAACAACCAATCCAAGCTTAATGGCTAAAGAAGGTATCACAGGTGAAGAGAATATCTTAAATCACTATAAAGCTATTTGTGATATCGTTGAAGATAATGTAAGTGCAGAAGTTATTTCTACAGATTACGAAGGAATGATTAAGGAAGGTGAAGCTTTAGCAGCTTTAAATCCTAAAATTGTTGTAAAGATTCCTATGATCAAAGACGGTATTAAAGCAATTAAATATTTCAGCAGCAAAGGAATCAGAACAAACTGTACTTTAATCTTTTCTGCCGGACAAGCTTTATTAGCAGCAAAAGCAGGTGCAAGCTATGTATCTCCTTTCTTAGGAAGATTAGATGATATCGGCGCAGATAGCTACGGATTAATCGAAGATATCAGATTAATTTTTGATAACTACGGATATGAGACTGAAATCTTAGCTGCTTCTATCAGAAATGCGGTTCACATTGTAGAATGTGCTAAAATTGGTGCTGATGTAATGACAGGACCTTTATCTTCAATTTTAGGTTTATTAAAACATCCTTTAACAGATAACGGTTTAGCTCAGTTCTTAGCAGATCATGCTAAAGCGGCTGGTAAATAAGCATAGTATCTTTAAATGATATAAAAGCCGGAAGTGATAAACTTCCGGCTTTTTTTGTTTGTTTTTATCTTATATTTAATAAAACACATAAAGTCATATATGACCTATTATTTTGATTTTATGTAGTATCCGAAAATATTTTTTAAAAAGATTATGGAAATCCGATAAAATCTGCATCTCTATAGAAAAAACTAAACATAATATCATGAAAACAATATTATCCTCTCTGTTCTTGTCACTAATTATAGTAGTTGGTATACAGGCAAAAACTATACAAGGTATTGTTACAGATAAGAATAACGGAACTCCTATAGCCGGAGTTATGATTAAGAAAGGGAAAGCACATCTTGGTAGTAGTGATACAAATGGTAAATACAGTATTAATGCAGAAACTAGTGATATATTAGAATTTTTATATATTGGGTACATATCTAAAAAAGTAACTGTAGGAAAAGAAACTACTATAAATATAGCACTTGAACAAGATAATAAAGCGCTAAACGAGGTGGTGGTAATAGGGTATAGTACACAGAAAAGGAGCGATTTAATAGGTGCTGTTCAAAGTGTAAATGGTGAGGCATTAGTAAAACAAGGAAATTTAATAAAAGGTAGAGTAGGTGGAGTAAGAATTCACGGTACAGTTATACAACCTAATACAGAAAGTTACAAAGAATTTCAAGATAATAAATTTACAAGTCCATTAAAAGAACCTTTATCTACTTTTGCTATAGATGTAGATGCTGCATCCTATAGCAATGTGCGTCGCTTTATTAATATGGGGAAATTGCCACCTGCAGACGCTGTGCGTATAGAAGAAATGATTAATTATTTCCGATACGATCAGGCTAGTCCAAAGGGTAATGAACCTGTTTCCATTATGACAGAATTAGCAAAAGCTCCGTGGAATACAGAAAATAATCTGTTAAGAGTATCACTAAAAGCGAAAGATGTTGATGCAGATAAATTACCTGCTTCCAATTTTGTTTTTCTCGTAGATGTGTCTGGTTCTATGTCCAGTGCTAATAAGTTGCCCTTAGTGAAAGCTTCATTGAAATTACTGGTGGATCAATTGCGGGATAAGGATAAAGTAGCTATAGTAACTTATGCAGGACAGGCTAATGTAGTACTGGAAAGTACTGCAGGAGATCAAAAAATGAAAATCAAAGATGTTATTGATGGGTTAAGGGCAGGTGGCAGTACAGCAGGCGGAGACGGTTTAAAGATGGCTTATGACATTGCCCGTCGCAATTTCATCAAGGCAGGGAATAACCGTATTGTAATGACAACAGACGGAGACTTTAATGTGGGCGCATCTTCAGATGCAGATATGGAAACATTAATTACACGGGAGAGGGAAAGTGGTGTGAACATATCTATTCTGGGATACGGTATGGGAAATTATAAAGACAGTAAATTGGAATTATTGGCCAATAAAGGGCGTGGAAACTATGCCTATATAGATAATATTTCCGAAGCCAGAAAGTCAATTCTTACCGAATTTGGTGGTACATTATTTACAGTAGCTAAGGACGTTAAAGTACAGGTAGAGTTTAATCCTAACTTTGTACAGGCTTACCGTCTTATCGGTTACGAAAATCGCTTATTAGCGGCGGAAGATTTTAATAATGATAAAAAAGTAGGTGGAGATATGGGAGTAGGTCATGTTGTTACTGCAATTTATGAAATCGTTCCGGTTGGCGTAAAAAGTTCCATTATCGGTTCAGTAGATGAGTTGAAATACCAAAAAACAGATAAAAAAACTGTTTCTGGTAATCAATCCGAATTAGCAACAGTAAAATTCCGCTATAAAGAACCGCATGGAGAAAAAAGTAAATTGCAACAGCAGATAGTTAGTGCAAAGGCTGGAAATATTTCTTCAATGAGTACCGATTTTCAGTTTATTTCTGCAGTTGCTGAATTTGGTATGTTGCTTCGTAATTCAGAATACAAGCAAAATGCTAATTTTGAGAGTTTGATAAAACGAGCTAAAGCTACTAAAGGAAAAGATGATGAAGGGTATAGGGCTGAATTTATTCGCATGGCGGAAGATGTCAGGGCGCTAATGAAAAGTAACGAGGTGGTAATGAATTAATATAGTTATAAAATTTGAAAGATAGATGGATTATGATATTCTGATTATAGGAGCAGGGCCAATAGGTTTGGCATGTGGTATAGAAGCCAAAGCAAAAGGATTGTCGTACGTTATAGTTGAAAAGGGATGTTTGGTAAATTCGCTATACAATTATCCTCAGAATATGACATTTTTCTCTACATCGGAAAGATTAGAGATAGGTAATATTCCATTTATTTCCAATAGCCTGAAACCTACCAGATCTGAAGCTTTAGAATATTACAGAAGAGTTGCGCTATACTTTAATTTGAATGTTCGTTTGTTTGAGGAGGTACTAAGTCTTGAAGGAAGTGAGGGGAATTTTGAAATAAAAACAAGCAAAAGCAGCTATAAAGCTAAAAATGTAATCGTTTCTACAGGCTTTTATGATATTCCTAATCTGATGAATGTAAAAGGAGAAAACTTACCTAAAGTTTTCCATTATTATAAAGACCCCAGTTATTTTGCTATGCAAAAAGTTCTGGTTATTGGCGCCAGTAATTCTTCGGTAGATGCTGCGTTAGAATGCTACAGGAAAGGAGCAGAAGTTACCATGGTGGTAAGAAAAGGTGAAATAAGCGACAGAGTTAAATATTGGGTTAAACCAGATATAGAAAACAGAATAAAAGAAGGCAGTATAAAAGCCTATTTTCATTCGCAAATAAAAGAAATCACAGCAAATACCGTTTTATTGAATACCCCGAATGGGAACATAGAAATTGAGAACGATTTTGTGCTGGCCTTAACAGGATACCAGCCTAATTTTTCCTTTTTAGAACTTTTAGGAATTCAATTAAAAGGAGAAAACAAATATCCGGATCATGATCCTGAAACGATGGAAGCCAATAGAAAAGGGGTTTATCTTGCCGGAGTGGTTTGTGGTGGAATGGATACACACCTTTGGTTTATAGAAAATTCAAGAATCCATGCAGAGGTCATTATTTCGCATATTGCAGAAAACGTGACGACCAGTTAGGATTCTTGAATTATTTTACATTTTAGCAGAATCAGAAGTCCCTCTTATCAGGCCTATTCCGGTAAAGAAGAATACAATACCTAAGATAAGATAGACAATCATGCTTCTGGAAAACTCACTTCCATTAACAAATTCTATTGCGCTGTATATTAAGCCAATAATTCCCAATATGGTTAAAAGGGTTCCGAAAATTCTTTTTAAATTCATAGTGGCAAACGTTTTTAACATTATTAGCAAAACCGTTGCCAAAGAACAAATGTGTATGAAAGCTTATATCTTATTACTGAATAAGATGCAGAATTTCACCTAAAGGTTGGTCAATTTCAATCTTAATGCCAGTCATTCCTGCGGCTTCTGCAGCCTCTACATCAGTAAACTTATCTCCAATAAAATAAGATTTTGACGGATCTATATTGTGTTCCTTAATACCTTTCAGCAACATACCGGGTTTTGGTTTTCTGCAGTCACAATCTCCTGTAAAGTTTGGGTGATGAGGACAGAAGTAAAAAGCTGTGAATTTTACACCGTGAGGTTCATAAGCTTTGGTAAGTCTGTTATGCATTTCGTTTAGTATATCTAAAGTATACCAACCTTTAGCTATACCACCCTGGTTAGTCGCAACCATTAGCAAATAACCTCTGTCTTGCAATTCTCTTAAGGTTTTGTAGTTATGTTCAAGAATTTGGAAGTCTTCTAATGTACACACATAATCTCCAAGCTCCTTATTAAGTACACCGTCTCTATCTAAAAAAACAGCTTTGTTTTTAGTTTCCATAAGGGGCAAATTTATAAAATCGTAATCTTTTTATCTGTTTGTTTGTAATAATTCAAAATAAAGCATATTTGTTTATTTTATTTTCTTTTTTAATCTTGTTTTGTTGATGATATTTTAATGAAATAGGGTTTTTGTTTTTAAAATATTAAAATGACTAGTGTTATCGATTGGGTTTTTTAAGAAAAATATAAAAATTCAAGGCAATTATATTTTGAAGAATTTAGTATCTAAATTTGTAGAAAAACAAAATTAAATTTTATGATGGGTTGGTTTAATCAAAGAAACTATGGTTTGTATGATCCGAAATTTGAGCATGATGCATGTGGGACAGGATTTATTACCAATATCAATGGTAAAAAATCTCATCAAATTGTAGAGAATGCATTAACCATACTAGAAAACATGGAACACAGGGGAGCTTGTGGTTGCGATCCTGATTCTGGCGACGGGGCAGGTATCTTTACACAAATTCCTCATGAATTTTTTCTGGAAGAATGTAGCAGCCTGGAAATCACTTTAAAAGAGCCAGGGAATTACGGTGTAGGTATGATGTTTTTGCCTCAGGAATCTTTGTCCAGAAAGGCAATTATAGATATTATTACAAAGAGTGCCGAACAATTGAATTTTGAAGTTTTAGGATTTAGAAAAGTTCCGGTTGATAATACCGTTATCGGAGAAACAGCAAAGACAGCAGAACCAGCGGTTAGACAAGTTTTCGTTTCAAAACCAACGCATATAAAAGACGGTGACGAATTTGAACGTAAATTATACGTTCTTAGAAGATTAATTACAAAAACAGTAAAGGAAGAATTAAAAGAAGAAGCAGAGCATTTCTATTTTACTTCATTTTCTTCCAGAACCATCGTTTATAAAGGCCAGCTTACTACCTTTCAGGTAAGACAATATTACAAAGATTTACAAAACGAAAAATATGAGTCGGCCTTTGGCATGGTGCACTCACGTTTTTCTACCAATACTTTTCCTTCATGGAAACTGGCCCAGCCATTCAGATTTATTTCTCATAATGGCGAGATCAACACATTAACCGGTAACTTAAACTGGTTTTATGCAGCGGTAAGATCGTTGGTTTCCCCCTGTTTTACTAAAGAGGAGATGGAGATCTTATTGCCTGTAATTGAAGGAAATCAGTCAGATTCAGCCTGTTTAGACAATATTGTAGAAGTATTAACTCACTCAGGAAGATCATTGCCGCATGTCATGATGATGCTGGTTCCAGAGGCTTGGGACGGAAATGAAGATATGGATCCGTTGAAGAAAGCTTTCTACGAGTATCATGCGACATTAATGGAGCCATGGGACGGTCCGGCAGCTTTAACTTTTACAGATGGTGTAAAGCTGATTGGTTCTATTCTGGATAGAAACGGATTAAGACCATTAAGATATGTGATTACTGAAGATAATACATGTATTGTAGCTTCGGAAGCGGGTGTATTGACTATTGATGAGTCTAAGGTGATTTCCAAAGGTCGTTTGCAGCCTGGTAAAATGTTTCTGATTGATATAGAACAGGGTAAGATTATCCGGGATGAAGAAATAAAACATCAGATTGCTTCGCGCCAGCCTTACAGAGAATGGTTAGATAATTATATCATCAAACTGGAAGATCTTCCGGAACCACGTGTGTCCTTTACCAGCTTAGGCAGAGAAGCCGTTCATCGTTACCAGAAAGTATTTGGGTACAGCAGGGAAGATGTGGATATGATTATCAAACCGATGGCCGTGGATGGTAAAGAGCCTATAGGTTCTATGGGAACCGATGTGCCATTGGCGGTTCTTTCCAACAAGCCACAGCATTTATCAAGTTATTTCAAGCAGTTCTTCGCTCAGGTAACTAATCCTCCGATTGATCCGATCAGAGAGCGTTTGGTGATGAGTCTGGCAACTTTTATTGGCAACAACGGGAATATTCTGGATGAGGATAAAATGCACTGTCATTGTGTGAGCATTCAGCATCCGATTTTGAATGATGCCGAATTGGAAAAGATAAGAAGTATAGATACCGGCAGTTTCAATGCGAAAACCTTACAGACTTATTTTACGGTAGACGGAAAAGAGGGTGCGTTAGAAAGAGGTTTAGAAAGACTTTGCAGATATGCAGAAGATGCGGTGAACGATAATTTTGAAGTTCTTATTCTTTCAGACAGAGCAATAGACTCAGAGCATGCGCCAATACCTTCTTTGCTAGCTGTTTCAGCAGTTCATCATCACTTAATCAAAAAAGGATTAAGAGGAGCTATAGGATTGGTGGTAGAAGCAGGAGATGTTTGGGAAGTTCACCATTTCGCTTGTCTGTTAGCCTTTGGAGCAACAGCGATTAACCCTTATTTGGCATTGGCTTCTATTGGAGCCTTGCAGCAAGATGGTAAAATTAGTGCCGATATTCCAAGAGAAAAATTAATTAAAAACTATATAAAATCGGTTTGTGATGGCTTATTGAAGATTTTCTCGAAAATGGGAATTTCCACATTGCAATCTTATCACGGATCTCAGATTTTCGAAATATTGGGTATCAATAAAGATGTTGTAGATAAATATTTCGTAGGTGGAATCAGCAGAATTGATGGCTTAGGTTTAGATGATATTGCCCGTGAAGCTTTGAGCAAGCATATTAACGGATTTAAAGCAACTGATGATGAAGTTTCTTTATTGACAGAAGGGGGTATTTACCAATGGAAAAGAAAAGGTGAAGCTCACTTATTCAATCCGGAAACCGTTCATTTATTGCAATTAGCGACCCGTACAGATAATTATGAAGTTTATAAGAAATACGCGGCACTGGTAAATACCCAGACTGAAAAAATATATACTTTACGCGGATTGATGGATTTTGCCCAGCATAGAGAATCTATTTCTATTGAGGAGGTAGAACCGATTGAAAGCATCATGAAACGTTTTGCCACCGGAGCAATGTCTTTTGGTTCCATTTCTCACGAAGCTCACAGCACCTTGGCTATTGCGATGAACAGAATTGGGGGAATGAGCAATACCGGAGAGGGTGGAGAGGA
>NZ_JBEBVH010000148.1:0-9781 GCF_040392825.1 Pseudopedobacter sp. | reverse complement strand
GAAAGAAGGAGCCTTTAGCTCTATTAAAACTTTCTTTATAAAGGATAAAATCCAGGAGAAATATTGCGTATTGTTAAATGACACAGCTCGTATTAAAGGCTTTCTTTTTGATTCTACTATGAATTTAGGCGATGAGTTTGAAGTATATGGGCTTGAGCATGAAGATATTATTGGTGGATATATTCATAAGGATAAGATCTCGATATTCGCAAAAAAGAAAAAAAGCTCCTCCATTAAAAATTTAGTTTTCAATTTAACAGATAAAAATGCTGTTATTTATGAAATTCCTTTTAAGCCTAAAGACGATAAATTTATAGGGCAAATTAATCATAAAGATGCCTTCCTATATGTAACGGCGAATAAGAAGCTGCCCCTTATAACCGTTTTCAGATTCTCTGAGAACCATGTAGATTCTTTAGTTTACAATCTTGGTAATCTGGATAGTTCATTAAAAAACGACTTATGGCAAACTTTAACAAAAAAGGAAACAGGTTCCGATATTATAAAATTTTCCAGATCTTCAGATGTAGCTATAGTCCAGCCTGATCTGGAAAGCAGTATTGAAGATGCAAATTCTCCAAATAAAATTTATTTAGAAGATGATAGACTTTTACTAACAATAGACAAAGTAAGAGGCGAAACCATGTTATATTATCTTAACTTAAATAAAGCCGATGATATATCTTTCAAAACTATTACTCGCGAAATTCCCTCGCCAACTCCTAGTTCAGCAATATTTTCTCCTCAATTTAACTCCTTTGTGTTAGATAAATTAATTTATTATGTCGATGTGGATTTAAACAAGCTACGCCTAAACATACATGATATCAATACCGGAAAAGAATTAAGTAAATTTGAAGCAAAAGCCAGTGAGAATATTACATTTAAGAACACACCGGTCATGCAGGAAGGGTCTCTATATACTTCGAGACCCCGTGAATTATCAAAGACAATACAACTTCTCAGAAAAATCACCAACGGAAGGGCGGTTGTTACGGCGATTGAAAACTCAGGCAATCATGAGGTCACCATTGGAGCTTTTAAAGAGGTTAAACAATCAGGAGGGGGAATGATGATGGGCGCTGGTTTTGGAGGTCCCATGTACGTATCTTATGGTGTTGGATTCGCATTGAGCTGGAATAAACTTACACGATTTAAATCTTTATTCAATCCTCAAACAGGGGCACATATTAACGGCGAGATAGGCTTATCCGCATACGAAAAACTTCAAAACTTTATTGAAGAGACCGATATACCCAAAAAGAGCATAAATGTATTTTCCCTAAATGGCAAATATTATTTAAGCTCGTATACGGAAGAACCAGGAGATATAACAATAACAGAGTTTGTAAGGGATAATTAAGAAAGCTGTAGACCCTGTAAGCTTTTCTATACAAGTTCACAGGGTTTTCTTATTACCTCAACTTACCCAAAGCTTCTTTCAAATCAGGCAGTTTAGACACAATTTCCTCTTTTGAACAAGCCCCTACAGAAGCTCTGAACCAGCACATATCATCAGTACCAAAAGAAGAGAACGGAACTAATGCCACATTAGCTTCTCTGATTAGATAAAAATTCAAGTCTGTTGATTTTTGGAGCAACTGGCCATCTGGAGTAGTTTTTCCTAAATAGTCTATTTTCAAACTTAGATATAAGGCTCCCATCGGCTCAATGGCATCCACCGCAAAGCCTTCGTTTTTTAGACTAATAATGCCTTCATAAAGCGCATCTAAGCTAGATTTAATTTTAGATTTAAACAAAGCCAGAAAAGTATCAACTGCCTCCTTTTGATCCAGATATTTCGCCATAGCAACTTGCTCGGCTTTTGGTGCCCAAGCCCCCATATGCCCAACAATCGCTTTCATTTTATCCATTACCTCTGCCGGACCAAATCCCCAGCCAACCCTTACTCCGGTTGCTGCGAAACATTTAGAGCTACCATCAATAAAAATGGTATAATCTCTCATTTCCGGCATTAATGAGACCGGATTTACATGTTCATGTTCTCCATAAGTCAAATGAGCATACATTTGATCATACATCAGATAAAGCGGCTTTTCTCCTGCTTTACGAGATTTGTTCTCGTCTACAATTAATTGACAGATTTCTCTCAATGCAGATTCACTAAACATTGTTCCGGTAGGATTCAATGGCGAACACACTGCAATTAAAGTCGCTCCTTTTACGTGAGGAGCTAAATCGGCTGCTGTAGGTAAAAAATTATTTTCCGCACTTACAGGTAATGCAACAGCATTTGCAGAAAGCAAATGCGCATAGTGATTATTATTCCATGATGGTGTTGGGAAAATTACTTTATCACCGGGATCTACTACAGATAAAAAAGTCCCATAAATTAAAGGCCTTGATCCGCCAGAAATTAAAATCTCATTTTTAGCAGCGTAATCTAATCCCATTCTATCTTTTAGAAAACGGGACACGCTTTCACGTAATACCATCACGCCATCTGCCGGAGGATAATTTGTTTGATTTTCTGCATAAGCATCAACTATATATTGCTTCAGCTCCTGAGGGATAGGATAAACATTAGAATCAAAATCGCCAATAGTTAAATTGGCCACTTGAACTCCCCTACTTTTCATCTCGTTTACTTCACCAGCAATTTTTATAATTTCTGAACCAATTAAGGTTGATGCTAATACAGATACTTTCATTATATATTTTAGAATTACGATTTTAGATTTTGAACTACAAAGGGCTTCGCAAAGTTCACAATGTATTATTTTGTAATATCCTTTGTCTAATACAATCTACTACTTTACTAATTTCTCAATAGCGCTTTCTATTTTATCGAAGTTAAATTGTGCCTGGAGATTTTGCATTGCTGTTTTTACTTCTGCTAAATTCAAATTCCCAATACTTCCTTCATGCGTATGATTTACTTTCCTATCTGTTACAAACTGCCCCGCTTCAATATCTAACCCTACTTTCTTATAGGCTTCACGGAAAGGCAAGCCTTCCAAAACCAGATTATTTACAACTTCGACACTAAACAAATAGGTGTATTTTTCGTCATTTAAGATATTATTCTTGATTTTAATATTCTTCAACATCAACTTGGCCATATCCAAGCAACTCATTAAGCTTTGGAAAGCCGGGAAAAGATTCTCTTTTAATAATTGCATATCTCTGTGATAACCCGATGGCAGATTGGTTGTCAACATAGAAATAGTATTTGGTAAAGCTTGCAACTGATTGCTTCTGCCTCTGATCAATTCCCAAACATCGGGGTTCTTCTTGTGTGGCATAATGCTTGAACCCGTTGTCAATTCATCAGGGAAACTGATAAAACCAAAATTCTGGTTCATAAACAGACAGGCATCCATGGCCATTCTATTTAATGTTGCTGCAATGGAAGACATTGCCTGCGCTAAAATACGCTCGGTTTTTCCACGTCCCATCTGAGCATAAACCACATTGTAGTTAAGGCTTTCGAAACCTAACAAATCTGTTGTCATTTGACGGTTTAAAGGAAATGATGAACCATAGCCGGCAGCAGAACCCAATGGATTTTTATTGGTCACTTTAAAAGCGCCCAACATCAATTCTAAATCATCAATTAAGCTTTCTGCATAAGCACCAAACCATAATCCAAAAGATGAAGGCATAGCAATCTGCAAATGCGTATAACCTGGCAATAATTTGTCTTTGTGCATTTCAGCCAAATCAATTAAAAGATCAAAAAGCTCTTTTGAAGATTTAACCAATTCTTCGATCTGATGTCTGAAAAACAGTTTCAGATCCACTAAAACCTGATCGTTTCTGGAGCGACCGCTATGTATTTTCTTTCCTGCATCACCCACACGTTGAGTCAATAATAACTCTACCTGAGAGTGTACATCTTCTACCCCTTCTTCTATGGTAAATTTTCCATCAGCAATTTCCTGATAGATATTCTTTAGTTCCCCTTGCACCAATACTAGATCCTCATCTTCTAAAAGGCCAATGCTATTCAACATCCTCGTATGGGCTAAAGAACCAAGTACGTCAAAAGCTGCTAAAAACAGGTCCATTTCTCTATCTTGACCAACCGTGAATACTTCTACCTGATTATTTACCGATGTGTTTTTTTGCCAAAGCTTCATGCTTAATTACGATTTACGATTTACGATTTACGATTTACGCATTCTTCAAAGGGCAAATCTAAACCTCAAATCTCTAGTATAAAAATTCGTTATGTTTTTATTTTATCTCTGATTGTATTAATTGCCGACACAATAATAGATAACAGTTCATTCCCTTCCTTTTCTAATTCGGCTATTTCTCCGGATAAGTCATTATTGAAATGCTTCAATAAATCCAGAAAATGAAGTGTTTCATCTAATTCCTCTTCAACAATTTTTAATTTATTGATAAAATCAGCTGTTGATTTTGCTCTACAAGCCGCCCTGTAATTTGCACTGGAAGAACTGCTGCATCTAATTAATTGATTGCTGTAGTTTTTATTAATAATATTAAATGGCAAAGAAGCTATCAGTTCTGCATTTGCTATTGCAAAATCTCTAAATCTTGATATTAATTCTTCTTTTGTCATTTTATTTAGATCTCAGAATCAAGATTAGCAAGGACATCATGCAAATCCAATTCTAAAATCGTAATTCGTCCTTCGTAAATCAATTAATTCCTTCCAATAACTTAATATACATTTCAATTCCGTCTCTAATCTCATTTACGTAGATAAATTCATCTGCGGTATGAGACCTGGCTGAATCACCCGGCCCACATTTTAGTGATGCAATATTCAACAGAGACTGATCGGACGTTGTTGGAGAACCATAAGTTTCTCTTCCCAAAGAAATCCCATATCTCACAATTGGATGATCCATTGGAATTGACGATGGCTTTAAGCGAATAGATCGTGGCACTACTTCTGCCTCTACATGTTGTTGAATAACTTCCAAAACTTCTTCGTTTGTATAAGCATCGGTAACCCTAACATCCACTACAAACGAACATAAGTCTGGAACAACATTATGCTGCTGAGTTCCTGTATTGATTACAGTTACCGACATTTTTATAGGTCCCAAAGTCGGTGAAACCTTCTCAAACTGATAATCTTTGAACCAATGAATATCTTTCAAAGCCTTGTAAAGCGCATTTTCTCCTTCGTTTCTGGCAGCATGTCCTGCTTTTCCTTTAGCATGACAGTCTAAAACCATTAAACCTTTTTCGGCAACGGCCAAATGCATTTGCGTTGGTTCTCCGACAATGGCAAAACTACATTCCCCCAGATCGGGAATAATGGATTCTAAACCACCTTTACCTGAGTTTTCTTCTTCAGCCGTAGCTGCCAAAACAAAATTATATTTCAGATTTTGTCTTTCATAAAAATGTCTGAAGGTAGCAATTAATGATACCAGACATCCTCCAGCGTCATTGCTTCCCAATCCATATAATTTTCCATCTTCAGAAACTTCCGGATTGAAAGGATCTTTTGTATAACCTTTATTGGGTTTTACTGTATCATGATGTGAGTTTAAAAGAATTGTAGGTTTAGCGGCATCAAAATGCTTATTGAAAACCCACAGATTATTTCCTTTTCTACTTGGAGTTATTCCTCTTTCGATTAAAAAAGCCTGAATCAAATCAGCTGTTTTATCTTCTTCTTTGCTAAATGAAGGTATCGCAATTAGCTGTTTTAACAGCTGAAAAGCATCTTCAAACAAATTATCTACAGACATTTCTAATTATTTATCCTGATTTAACAAGTTACCTGCTTTTTGTCCAGCCAAAGTTATACCTTTAATTAATGCCGAACTGTAACCATTATGTTCCATTTCGTTCAGTCCTGCAATGGTACAGCCTTTCGGAGAAGTAACTTTATCGATTTGAACTTCCGGATGTGACTCCAATTGAATTAACAAATCTGCAGCACCTTTTACCGTTTGCGAAGCCATTTCCAGAGCTTCGTGTGCATGGAACCCCATCTGAACGCCTGCTTCTGTTGCTGCTCTAATTGTTCTTAAAAAGAAAGCTATACCGCTTGAACAAAGCGCTGTTGCAGCAGGCATTAAATCTTCTTTAATTACCAAGGCCACACCAACTGTACTGAATATATTTTTCACCAGTTCTACATTTTCTTTGCTTGCCTGGTCTGCTGCAATACAAGTCATAGATTGATTAATAGCAATTGCCGTGTTAGGCATCACACGAATAACCTCTATATCTTTATTCAATTTTTTTTTGATGTCTGCTGATGAAACTCCACTGATGATAGAAACTATTAAATGTTTTTTTTCATCAATTACCGGAGAAATTTCGGCTAGCACATCGTCCAATTGCTGAGGCAATATTCCCAAAATAACAATATCTGCTTCTTGAGCAGCCTTTAAATTATCTGTACTTACCTGAAATCCTTTTGCTTTATATTCTTCTAAAGCAGACAAGTTCCTTCTCGTTAGGGTTATAGAAGAAGCCTGATACATTCCAGACCTTGACAAGCCAAGAGCAATGTATCCTCCCATATTTCCAGCGCCCAGGATGGCGATTGAGTTTTTGTTTGACATGGTTAACTGTTTTCTGACCAGAATACCTGCTTGATTTATATTTCGTTAATTTTGGTATAAGCAAGTCCCAAAGTCTTTACCTTGATTAATATCCGATAATTTTGCTGCATTTCCAATATAGACCTCTTTTACACCATTTGCTATGGCATCAAAAGCATTCTGGAGCTTTGGCAACATACCATCTGCAATAACGCCTTGTTGAGTTAACGCTTCAAAATAGTGTGGATTTATTTTTGCAATTACGGAATTGTCATCGTTAATATCTGTTAACACACCGTTTTTTTCGAAACAGTAAATCAACTTGGTTTCATACCTGGAAGAAAGACCAACAGCCAGTGCTGAGGCAATCGTATCAGCATTTGTATTTAGCATTTGTCCTTTTCCATCATGTGTTAAAGCTGCAAAAACAGGAACTAATCCTGCTTCTAAAATTTTTGCTAAAGTATGATCGTTAATTGAAGTTTCTGTTAAATCTCCAACAAATCCAAAATCTACTTCTTTAACCGGACGTTTAACAGCCTGGATAACATTTCCGTCTGCACCTGTCATTCCAATAGCATTTGTACCATTGGCCTGAAGCTTAGCCACGAGGTTCTTGTTTACTAGGCCGCCATAAACCATCGTTACAATTTTCAACATCTCGGCATCCGTAATTCTACGACCATTTACCATTTGGGTTTCTACTCCCAAACCCTTTGCAATTTGCGTAGCTATTTTTCCCCCTCCGTGAATGAGCACTTTTGCACCATCCAATGCAGAAAAATCTTTTAAAAATATATCTAAAGCATCAGGATTATCGATGACATTTCCTCCGATTTTAATAATCCAAAGTGGTTTCATCTATTTTCCCTCCAACATTTTTTTCAATACCGCCTGTGCTGCCCAAACCCTGTTATTTGCCTGGTTAAGTACCAATGAATTTGGTCCGTCTAAAACTTCATGAGATAATTCCAAACCTCTTCTTACCGGAAGGCAATGCATTACACCTGCATTATTAGTCAGTTTTAACTTCTCATTGGTTATCATCCAACCATCACCATCAGTTAAAATCTTGCCGTAGTCGTTATAAGAAGACCAATTTTTAACATACACAAAATCGGCTCCAGCTAACGCTTCATCCTGATTGTTAGTGACCACTGCATTTCCCACAAATTCAGGGGCTAAATCATATCCTTCCGGATGTGTAATTACAAAATCGTAATCTGCTTTGTTCATCCATTCGGCAAATGAATTGGCCACCGCCTGAGGCAAAGGTTTTACATGAGGGGCCCAGGTTAATACAACTCTGGGTTTGGTTGTTTTCTTTAATTCTTCTATCGTAATTAAATCTGCGAAACTTTGTAGAGGATGTCTGGTTGCCGATTCCAAGCTAACAACAGGACATCCGGCAAACTGAACAAATTTATTAAAGATCAATTCCGAATAGTCTTCTTCCCTATCTTGTAAACCCGGGAAAGAACGAATTCCGATGATATCGCAATACTCTCCCATTACACCGGCAGCTTCGCGAATATGTTCTACGGTTGTTCCATTCATGATCACACCATCTCTGGTTTCAAGCGCCCAACCTTCCTTATCCATATTCATTACCATTACCTGCATTCCCAAATTCATAGCCGCTTTTTGTGTACTTAAGCGCGTTCTTAAGCTCGGATTTAAGAAAATTAAACCCAGGGTTTTATGTTTCCCTAAGTTTTCAAATGCAAATGGGGATGATTTTAGCTGGATAGCTTCTGATACCAGTTGATTTACATCATTAACATCGTGTACAGAAGAGAATAGTTTCATGGTCTTAAAAATTATTTGGTATGATCTATATCAATCAAATTTGGTACTAATATTTACGAACAAAGCTAGTTTTTATCTTCCACATTTCCCGGTTTGATAAAAACTAGCTTCGATTTTTTTTCATTTTTATTGCTTAATCAATAACTTTCTTCAATGCCGTTAAGAATCTATCGGCATATTCTTTTGTTAAATTAAGTGCCGGCAATAGTCTAATTACATTCGGTTTGGCTTCACCCGTAAAGATATGTTCGTCGAAAAGTAATTGCTTTCTTGCCTGACTTAGTTCTTCTGGTAACTCTATTCCAATCATTAAACCCAATCCACGTACTTCTTTTATTCTGTCGATTTTCTTCAGCTCGGCAGTCAGATAGCTTCCTACTTCTTCTGCATTTTTAATCAATTGGTCCCTTTCAATCACCTCTAATACGGCTAATGCTGCCGCACAAGCTAAATGGTTTCCTCCGAAAGTTGTGCCCAACATACCATGCCAAGGTTTCAGTTTAGGAGAAATGATAATCCCTCCGATAGGAAAGCCATTGCCCATTCCTTTTGCCATAGTATAGATGTCTGCATCTACGCCAGCATAATCATGTGAGAAGAATTTACCACTTCTGCCGTAGCCACATTGTACAGCATCTGCAATATAATAAGCTCCATATTCATCACATAAGGAACGTATAGTTTTCAAGAATTCCACATCGGCAACTCTAATTCCACCTACACCCTGAATGCCTTCTATAATTACGGCAGAAATTTCAATTCCAAAATCAGCGAAAGCTTTCTTTAATGCATCAATATCATTATGAGGCAAGAAAATAACATTGTCGGTTTCATTAACCGGCGCCACAATTTTCGGGTTGTCTGTTGCAGAAACGGCCAACGAGGTTCTTCCATGGAAAGCCTTGGAAAAAGCTATGATTTTCTTTCTCCCATTTGCAAAAGAAGCTAATTTAAATGCATTTTCATTGGCTTCTGCCCCTGAATTACACAAGAAAAGTTGATAATCCTCTTTTCCAGAAACCTTCCCTAGTTTCTCTGCCAATTGCTCTTGCAAAGGAATTCTGATGGAGTTTGAATAAAAACCAATTTTATTTAGTTGCTCTGTAATTCTTGATACATAATGAGGATTGGTATGTCCGATAGATATTACGGCATGACCGCCGTACAAATCTAAATATTCCTGACCATTATTGTCCCAAACAAGGCTTCCCTGGCCTTTTACAATTTCTATATCATTTATTGGGTATACGTCGAATAATTGCATAACTATTAAGCTAAAAGCTGCAGGCTAAAGGCCTAAAGCTTTCGTATTGATTTTATAAGATTAATTAGTTTAGATTTGATAGAGCTTTCAGCCTTAAGCTTTACACTTTTAGCTAAAAACACGAGGCTTTCAACCTCAATCCTTCTTTCTCGTCAAAACCAAACATCAAGTTCATATTTTGCACTGCCTGACCAGAAGCGCCTTT